>JAPUGI010000218.1 GCA_027292925.1 Gammaproteobacteria bacterium | reverse complement strand
AGGGGGCCACAAAGAGGTCATACAAATAGATCAGTTCCTTCAGTTCCACAGAACAGAAAGACCGGTACAGCTGGATGAAACCAATGATAAAACCCTCATCAGATTGTGCAGCGAAAATGACCGACTCATCGTTTTCAATTCGCTCCGCCATAAAGGCCCGGCACGCTTCGAGATCTGGTGACTGCAGGTAAAATTGCCGATATTGGTCGAACAGACCGGCCAGTTCATCGAGGTTTTCAGCGTTTGCTCGAATAATCTTCATACTCTTTTCTACCCATATTGCGTCGATTTAGGCTGGCCCGGATTTTCCTTGATTCTAGTGTAGTATAAAAACACAAATTGCACGGTTTGATTTCTGTAGGACAAGGCAAAATCTATGATCAAACGAATCCACCACATTAATTTCATAGTGAAAGATCTCGATAGGGCGCTGCAGGCTTACCAGGTGCTGTTTGGGGATCCGGTTGACGAGCCGGAAATGCTGCCTCAACGGGGGGTTAAACTGGCCCGCTTCAAAATTGGTGAAACCTGGCTGATTCTTGTGCAGCCGGTGGGCGACGATGGCATTCCTGCCCAATACCTCAAACAGCACGGTGAAGGATTTTTCCTCATTTCATGCCAGGTTGATGATGTTAGGAAGGCTGCCGGGCAGGTTTCAAACGATGGAATTCATGTATTGGATCCACATCCACGCCAAGGCCTGGATGATTGGCAGGTGATGGATTTGGACGCAGACGATCTTTTTGGTGCTAATTTCCAGCTGGTGGAGTGTGCTGGATAAATCGAGCTGATAATGCCCCGGTGAAATGGATTATTCGCGTTCGACGGAGCTTGGGTTCTGGTATGCATCATCTTCCAGTTCCAGATCGATTCGATATTCAAATCGTTCCGGGTGGTACAGCACCCTGAGATAGTCAACTGGAAAGCCCCGGGAGTGGTGGTTTCTGAAGGCCAGGCGGGTCAGGCTAAGTAACGCAGTACCACGCTCAACCCCCAAAGCCTTGGCGGCTTCGACATTCGCTGCACAGGCTGTAAGCGATTGTTTAATAAAGGACACTTTCAAACCTCTGCTGCGAAAGTAGGTCATACGCGGAGTGTGTTCGAAAACGCTGGTATCTTCAGGCAGACCCACAACCCGCGTCCAGCTACTGTAATATCCAAAACGGATGTTGTCGTGATGTCTGACACGTCGCAACTGCAAAATCTTTTTGTCTTCCGCCAAGCCCAGAAGTTGACGAATATGCCGGGGAGGCCTCGCCATCCGGCATTGCAATGTGATAGCAATGGAGGTTTGTCCGATTGACTCAATCTCCTGCAACAAGCCCACCATGGGGGCATGCATTGGTGACCCAGTGGCCTCATGCGTGACATAGGTTCCACGTCCGCGATGCCGTTCCACAAGGCCTTCGCGCGCCAGTTCGTCCATCGCGCGCTTACTGGTGATTCTTGAGACGTTGAATTCCTCGGATAGCTGGCCTTCGGTGGGGAGCAGTGAGCCGAATTTAAACGTGCCATCAAGAATGCCGTTCTTCAAAATCTTATACAGCTGGAAATACAATGGAGTAGGCAGGTCTTTGGACAAAGACTGTGTTTGTTTCTGGCTGAAAACTGAGTGTAATTCAATCATTGCCGGCAAAGAATTTGATTAGGCCTTGCGTTTGAATGTTATATTGATATAACATTATATCCTATAAATCAGTTGGAGCGAACTTTAGTTTGCGCATCGCCTGCGTGATGAGTGGCGGATAAAGCGACCAACTCGATACCCTCTTGCGGCCTTGTAATGACAGATAACGGACTGAATTGTTCCGGATCAATGATCTCAAAAGATGGTCAAAAATTGAAAAATGGGCTATTAGCCAAATGAGTAAGGCGCTGGCTGGTATACGGATTCTTGACCTGACGCATATGCTGTCAGGCCCTTATGGCGCCATGATTCTTGCTGATTTAGGTGCAGAGACCATCAAAATTGAACCCTTGCTTGGTGAGGGAACACGCAAGTTGCTGGCGAATGATCCAAGCAACTCCATTGATGGCATGGGTGCCTATTTCATTACGCTCAACCGCAACAAAAAAAGCATCGCCATTGATCTGAAAAACGAAAAAGGGCTGGCGGTTTTTTATGACCTTGTGCGTGAGTCGGATGTAGTAATCAGCAATTTTAGCGCCGGTGTTCCGGAGCGATTGAAAATTGATTACGAAAGTCTCAAGCAAATCAATCCTGCCATCATTACCTGCACCGTTACCGGCTATGGTTCTGATGGTCCCAACGCCAGGCGACCGGCGTTTGATCAGGTAGCGCAAGCCACAGGTGGTGGCATGTCGATAACCGGCACAGATGCTGATCACCCCGTGCGTGCGGGTATTCCGATTGGAGATCTTGGTGGCGGCATGTTTGCGGTTATGGGCATTCAATCAGCCTTGCTGGAGCGTTATCGCAGCGGCCAGGGGCAACATGTCGATATTTCCATGCTCGACTGCCAAATTTCCATGCTGAGCTATATGGCGACCATGTTTTTTATTTCCGGCGACGATCCGCATCCGATCGGTAATGCGCATTTCGTTCATGTGCCCTATAACACCTACAAAACCGCTGACGGCTGTATCGTGATTGCCATCATTACAGATAATTTTTGGGTCAACCTGAAGCAGTTGGTGCAACTCGAAGTGTTCGACAACCCCAAATATGATACTCAAGCGGGACGCTGGGAAGATCGCGACCTGATCGACGCTAAACTTGACGAGATTATTGGCGCACATGATTCCGCTTACTGGCTGGAAAAACTGCAGAACGAAAATATTCCATGCGCACCGGTCAATCGTTTCAGCAAGGCATTGAATGATGAGCAGGTATTGCATCGCAATATGGTGATTGAACTCAAGCACCCGGATGGTAAGTCCACGCGCGGACCGGGTAATCCGGTCAAGCTGTCTCGTAGTAATGAAGAATCTTTCACTCCCGCCCCCAAGCTCGGTCAACATACCGATAGCGTGCTAAAGCAATTGCTGGGTTACAACGACGATCGGCTGGTTGCGCTCAGACAGCAGGCTGCGATCCGCTAATGTCCGGGAAGGTTGTCATCAACGATGTTGGCCCACGCGATGGGCTGCAAAATCAGACCGCCAGTCTTACCCCTGAAGAACGGGTAGAACTCATCAATGCGCTGCTAAAGGCCGGTGTTGACCACGTTGAAGTGGGCAGTTTTGTTTCCCCAAAGGCAGTTCCTGCCATGGTCGGTACAGACATCGTATTGAACAGCATGAGCAGAAAGCCGGGTGAATTCTCTGTGCTTGTGCCGAATATGAAAGGCTATGAATTGGCCCTGGCCGCTGGCGCCAAGTGTGTTGCCATGGTTTTGTATGGTGCTGACGGAATGGCGCAAGCCAACGTCAATATGAGTCGTGTAGATGCTGAGCGGGCCATGGAACAGATATTACAAAGAGCCGCAACAGATGGTGTACGCGTTCTGGCGACGATTGCGGTGTCCTGGGAGTGTCCATTTGATGGACCTGTGACGAAAGAAACGGTTGCCGACATCACACGCCGGTTTGTGGGTCTTGGCGCTGATCAGGTAGTGTTGGCCGATAGCATTGGTGCAGCAAATCCACAGCAGGTTCGTGATTTAACGGCTATGCTTGTGAACGAACATGGTGCTCAGCGTCTAGCCTGTCATTTCCATGATACCCGCGCCATGGGTTTGGCCAATGTGTTTGCGGCGCTGGAATCGGGTATCCGCTCCTTTGACGCTTCCATTGGCGGTATGGGCGGTTGCCCCTTCGCACCCGGCGCCTCAGGTAACGTGGCGACAGAAGATGTTGTCATGATGCTGGAACAAATGGGTTATGACACAGGTATTGATTTACAGGAATTGATGAATGCTTCAAGACTGGCTGATCGCTTAACCAATAACGCACCGGGTGGACGGGCAAAGTCTTGGCTAGAGGGGCATCTGAGGAAGAGAAGAAAGGCGCGAAATCAGGTATATGAATAAGTATGCGGCCACAGAAAAAGGTTTGGAGAACTAAATGAGCTATCGTTTGGGTGTAGATGTTGGTGGCACGTTTACCGATCTGCTGCTCATCAATGAAAAGAGTGGTGAAACATACACCGCGAAAGTACCCTCAACACCGGAAGATTCGTCCATCGGCGTTCTGCATGGCGTGGCGCGGATTTGTGAACAATCCGGCATAGATCCAGCCACCATTCACCGCGTAATGCACGGGACCACGGTAGCTACGAATTCCATTTTGACCGCTAAGGGCGCCAAGGTAGGCCTGGTTGCAACCCGCGGTTTTAAACAGGTGTTGCAGGTAGCACGTTCATTCTGCCCTGGGGGACTCGGCGGCTGGGTGAGCTATGTTAAAAAGCCCTTACTCGCGCCGTTGGAACTGACCATTGAAGCCGATGAACGCATGGCCGCTGACGGTAGTGTGGTGAGGTCGCTTGATGAAGAATGCCTGCGGGCGGAGCTGCAGCGCCTTAAAAATAAAGGCCAGGTTGAAGCTTTAACCATATGCTTCATCAATGCCTACGTGAACGGCGCCCACGAAGCACAGGCGCGGGAGATCGCAAGGGAGGTTTTTGGCGCTCTCCCCATATCCATTTCCTCGGAAGTGGTGCCGGAAATGCAGGAGTATGAACGCACTGAAACCACCGTAGTAAATTCCTATATAGCCCCTGAAGTTGCAGGCTATTTAAACAATCTCCAATCTTCACTTGAAGCGCGGATGGGCGATGGATTGCAATTGTCGATTCTGCGTTCAGATGGTGGCCTCGCATCATCACGCGCCGCGGCAGAGTCACCGGTTAACATTCTGATGTCAGGACCGGCCGGCGGGGTGGCTGGTGCTATCTATTTCACAGACCGCACCGATTATCACAATGTGTTGACATTTGACATGGGCGGCACATCAACCGATGTCGCACTGATTCAACATTCTAAAGCCCGGATTCGTCGCGAAACCCGCGTAGGCGATGTTACGGTTCGGGCACCTTCAGTGGATGTGCGTACGGTAGGTGCCGGCGGAGGTTCTATTGCATTTGTGCCGGAATTGACCAAGGCCTTGCGGGTCGGTCCGCAATCGGCAGGTGCGGTTCCGGGCCCGGCCGCTTATATGAAAGGTGGTACCCAGCCGACCGTATGTGATGCAAATGTGGTGTTGGGTTACCTTCCTGCCGATGTTCAGTTGGGTGGAGACATGGCAATTGACAAATCGGCTGCCGAAGCTGCAATACAAAAAATTGCAGACGCGATCGGCATCGACCTGATGGAGGCCGCTGAGGGCATTATCAAAATCGTCAACGAGTCCATGTACGGTGCGTTGCGCCTGGTGTCGGTTGAGCAGGGTTTTGATCCGCGTGATTTTGCCCTGATTGCTTTTGGCGGCGCAGGTCCCATGCATGGAAATGCAATGGGTGAGTTGACCCGTTCATGGCCGGTTATTATCCCGCCCGGGCCCGGTGTTTTGTGTGCCTATGGTGAAGCTACCACACGTGTTCAGGATGAAGCCTCCCGGACCTATGTAAAACGCGCGGATCAACTTGAAGCCAAAGATCTGCTGCAAGATCTTGAAGAATTGCGTGCCCGGGCATCGGTTTCGCTGGACGCGGACGGCATTCCCTCCGAACAGCAGGAAGTAACTTATCAGGCGGACATTCGGTATGTCGGTCAGGCTTTCCAGATCAGTATGGATTTCACTGCGGATGACATCATGGCACAGGGCTTGTCACTTCTGACCAAGCGATTTGACACCGAGCATGAGCAGTTATTTACCTTTGCACTGGGCCAGGACCATGAATTGGTAATGATTCGTGCGGTGGTGCGCGCGAGAGTCGCAAAAATAGAAGAAGTCCAGGTTGGTCGGGCAAGCGCCAGTCTTGAAGATTGCAAATTACATGACACCCGCTTTTATCATCAAGGCAGGTGGCATGATGCAGTCATTTATGATCGCAAACCATTGCATACCGGTCTGGTCATTCCAGGTCCGGCGATCATCTGTGAAATGGACTCTACCACGGTCATCTTGCCGGCTCATGAGGCGAGGGTTGATGTGGTTGGCAACCTGCTGATCAACCCCGTCAACCATGGGGAGGAGGGATAATGACCGCCCGGATTATTGCAACCAACAGCACACCGTTCGAGCGTGTAGAAGTCGATACGGTAACCGTTGACATCATCGAAAATGCGCTGAGTAATGCACGGGTCGAAATGGACGCGGTACTTTTCCGCACCGCCATGAGCCCGGGCATCAGGGAGCAAGGTGATTGCTTCCCCATGATCGCCAACGTTGACGGCAAGATGGTAGTGGGCCAGTTCGGCTCCTTTATTCATGGCTTCATGGCAGCCTATGACGGGGAACTGGAGGAAGGTGACGTCATCCTCACCAATGACCCCTACCTGTGCAATGCGGCTGTATCCCACCTGCCGGACTGGATCGTACTCGTGCCCATTTTCAAAGACGGCAGACACATGGCCTGGTCGGCCATGTTTGGACACATGTCAGATAACG
>JAPUGI010000217.1 GCA_027292925.1 Gammaproteobacteria bacterium | reverse complement strand
TGAGAAGGAAATTGTAGCGGGTCCCATCACACTACATTCAATTTTTCTCGGTGGTGGCACGCCGAGCCTGTTTTCGGCAGACGCTATACACAGAGTACTGGACATGGTTAACGGGCTATTTGCCATCAAGACTAATGCAGAAATCACGCTGGAAGCCAATCCAGGCACAACAGACCAGGCCAGTTTCAAGGGTTACTACAACGCAGGTATCAACCGCATAAGTCTTGGTGTCCAGAGTTTCCAGGATGAGCTTTTGCTTGGGTTGGGAAGAATTCACTCGGCCAATGATGCGCTCAACGCATTTTCAGCTGCTCGCTGTGCAGGTTTTTCCAATATCAATATTGATCTTATGCATGGTTTACCCGGGCAAACCCTGGACGCAGCCATGGATGACCTTGAGACCGCTGTTTCCCTTCAAAGTGAGCACTTGTCCTGGTATCAACTTACAATTGAACCTAATACCTATTTCCACAAATTCCCGCCGGAACTACCAGACGAAGATCGCCTCTGGGAAATATTCGAACGGGGACTGGCCTTGTTGGAACGAGAGGGATTTTCCCGCTATGAAATTTCCGCTTTCAGCAAGCCTTCGTATCAGTGCCAACACAACAGCAATTACTGGTCGTTCGGGGACTACCTAGGCATCGGGGCGGGAGCGCACGGCAAGATTTCTCATTACAACGGTGAATTAACAATTGAACGCACCACCAGAACTCGCTCACCGCCAGATTACCTGTTGGATCCCAATCGTAAATGTACAGCCATTCCGCGAGGATCGCTGGTCCTGGAATTCATGATGAATGCTCTTCGCCTCAAAGACGGGTTCACGTTATCACGTTTTGAACACAGGACCGGTCTGTCAAAAGATAGCATCGCAATTTTTCTCCAGGCTGGACTCGACAAGCAGCTACTGCAGCACGATGATGATGACAAACATATCTTTCCAACTGCCCTCGGAATGCGCTACCTGGATGACCTGCTTCTGTTGATCGACTGAACCCAGGAAACTCTGATCAACTACTCAAAGGGAATCTAGATCTTCTGAACTGCAACGTCTGTCACCTTGTGCCCTAACTTCATGCCGCGTAGCTCGTATTTGGTTTTTGGACGCCATGGTATGTCTGCAAATCGAAATCCGTCATGCTGATGCAGCAACGCCGTGATCTCTTCCGCGTAGGGCTCCCAGTCGGTAGCAATATGCAGTACTCCACCCAGTTGTAACCTGGGGAGAATCAGGTCCAGAAATTTAACGTTTATGAGGCGACGCTTGTGATGTCGTTTCTTGGGCCAGGGGTCAGGGAAAAACATTTGCAAACATTCTACACTAGCGCCAGGAATGCAATGACCCAATACCTCTATGGAGTCGTTGGCGTAGACCCTAAGGTTAGTAAGTTCTCTCTCTTTTGCTTCCCGTAGCAAGTGCCCAATTCCGGGTTTGTGAACTTCGATACCGATAAAGTTCCGTGTCGAATCACTCGTTGCCATCTCCAGGAGTGAATCACCCATCCCAAAGCCAATTTCAATCGTCACTGGTTGATCTTTTGCAAACTGCTCTTGCAAGTCAACCAGACCATCCGATAACTCCAGACCATATTGATTCCACAATTGCCTTAGGGCACGTCGTTGACTGTCGGACATGCGGCCTTGCCTGATTACAAAACTGCGTATCGGTTTTCGTTGGACGGTCATCTGTGATTCAGGCTGAGATTCCATAAAGGCTGCAGGCTAGAGGACCAGGGACTCTCCTGGTTATGCATTTTCCCAGACGGCATAGGTCAGAGCCGCCCAGCCAGCAATTAGGGCAAGCCCACCAATTGGAGTTACAGGACCAAACCATTTCAGCCCAGTCAGGGCCAGGGCATACAAGCTTCCTGAAAATAATAGGATTCCGATGGTAAAGCCATAGCCTGCAAATTGAAGTGCCGTTTTCGTACCCCACATCTGCATTAGTATGCATACGCCAAACAGCGCAAGGGTGTGACTGAGCTGGTAGGTCACACCTGTTTCAAAAGCATGCAACATGCTCTCATCGATCCTACCGCGTAATCCATGTGTACCGAATGCACCCATGATCACACTAACGAGACCACTAAGTCCTGTAAACAAAAAGAAAAATTTTACACTCATGCGTATTTGGCAGACTGTTTTTCTAGACTATTTTAGTAGATCAGGTATCGAAGCTGAGTCTTAATTTTTTCAGAGCGTTTTTTTCCAGCTGACGAACTCTTTCCGCAGAAATACCAAATTGATCTGCCAGTTCGTGCAACGTTGATTTCTTTTCTGTAAGCCAGCGACTCTGCACTATTTCACGTGCTCTGGCATCCAACGCCTTAAAAGCCACAACCAGTCTTTTGCGATCAAGGGAGCTCGCAATATTATTCTCAACCAGGCGTGCGGGATCTTCCAAACTATCTTCCAGATAATGTGAGGGAGAAAGAGAATCGTCGTCATCGTTGCTAGCATCAAATGACTCGTCGTGTGAAGCAAGTCTGCCTTCCATCTGCCGCACAACCTCGGGGTCAACTCCAAGTGCCTGCGCGACATGGCTGACTTCCTGGGAATTCATCCAACCCAATCTGCGTTTTGCACTGCGCAGATTGAAGAACAGCTTTCGCTGGGCCTTGGTAGTCGCCACCTTGACGATTCTCCAGTTACGCAGAATGAACTCATGCATTTCCGCCTTAATCCAATGAACTGCGAACGAAACCAGCCTGACCTTGAATTCCGGATCAAAACGCCTGACCGCTTTCATGAGACCCACGTTCCCTTCCTGAATCAGGTCAGATTCCGACAAGCCGTAACCCGCATAAGACTTCGCGACATAAACGACAAACCGTAAATGAGCAAATACGAGTTGTTTGGCTGCATCCAGGTCTCCATCAAAATACAGGCGGTTGGCCAACTCCCGTTCCTGATCAGCACTCAGCATGGGGATGGTGTTTACCGCTTGAATGTATGCATCCAGGTTGCCACCGGGTGACATTACATCGATAGGCTGTAGGTTGGTGTTCATAATTGGCTTGAGAAAACTGGGCCGAGAATTTTAGCACTCATAACCTGGGAGTGCTAATTTCGAATCTTAAAGGCTAGATGGTTAGTACTTACTCCGGCTCTATCTCTTTTAAATGACGGCTAACTGCCACAAGAGCACCCAAAATTCCTAGTCCGGCACCAGCACCCAGGATGATGAGGCTGTCCAAAATACCCGGTCCGGAGAGGGTAAAGTCATCCCGATATGACTGGGCGAGGGTTTCTACTGGTGCAGACAGGAATAACAGGCTCCCCTGTACGAGTATCCACGCCACCAGCGCCCCACCGAGCCCATACCAGAAACCCAGATATAGAAACGGCCTTCGTACAAAGCTGTCTGTCCCCCCAACCAGCTTAACTATTTCAATTTCGCTACGTCGGTTCTCTATTGCGAGGCGAATGGTGTTGCCGATAATCAGCAACACACCTAGCGCTAGGACAAAGCCTATCGCCGCAACCAAACGTTCCCCGAACTGCAGAATAGCAAACAGCCGCTCAATCCATTCCAGATCAAATACGACCGTGTCCACAAGGTCTAATCCGGCGAGTGACGTAACCTGTAACCTTAGCTGGCCGACATCGGTCATCGATGGTTTTATTTCTATTACCGCAGGCAGCGGATTGCGATTCAGTGTGCTCAGTACGTCACCAAAACCAGACATAGCTCTGAATTCCGCAAGTGCATTATGAGCACTGATGAAAGACGTAGACTCGATATCAGGTCGATCCAACAAACGGCGAGCTAAATCCCGTGCGTCTGTCTCCGAGGCTTCATGAACCAAATATAGACTGATTCTTGGCTTGCCGTCCCAGTCACCACTAATTTCACCGACATTAACCAGCATAAGGTAGAGGATGATTGGCAACGCCAGCGCAATACCAATGACCAGCCAGGTCATCAAACTGTTCAGCCAGGTTGCCAGCAAGGAAGACAGGCTTTCGACGGCAACCCGGCGATGGTGAGCTGCCCATGACGAAGTCCTACCGCGAATTCCTGTGACCGCAACGGTGGCACCGCTACTTTTTGACCTTGCTACCATTTTCGTCAAGGCGCACTTTCCTCTAAACGGCCGTGATCCAGCTTCAATTCACGGCGTTTCATCCTGGATACCAGCCCCAGGTCGTGAGTGGCAATCATGACTGTCACCCCCACCTGGTTAAACTGGTGAAACAAATCCATTATTTCTTTTGAAAGTTCCGGATCGAGATTACCGGTGGGTTCGTCAGCCAGCAGAACCGGTGGCTTGTTGACAACGGCGCGCGCTATACCGACACGTTGTTGCTCACCCCCGGACAGGGTGACAGGAAATTGCTTCTCCTTATCGGAGAGACCCACCTTGGATAAGGCCGCTCTTACCCTTCTGCCTATTTCACGGTGTTTGAATCCGGCTATGGCAAGTGGTAATGCAACATTGTCGAACACAGTTCGATCAAACAATAGCTGGTGGTTTTGGAATACAACGCCAACACTTCGACGGACCCAGGGCACCTGCCTCCTCGAGACCCTGTTCAGGTTCGTTCCCTCCAAAAATACCTGTCCCTGGCTAGGACGTTCCATCAAAATGATTAACTTCATCATCGTGCTCTTACCAGCACCCGAATGACCGGTCAGGAACACCATTTCCCCGGCATCCAATTCGAAAGAAACACGGATGAGGGCTTCCTTACCCCCCGGATATCGTTTGCTTACCTCATCAAATCGAATCATTTGAAACCTATCTGTTTAGCTTTCTATCGGGGGTCAGTGAGCCTGATCATCAAACAGCGCATCCACAAACTGTTGTGCAGAAAACGGCCTCAGGTCATCAATCTGTTCACCCACGCCGACAAAATGAATAGGCAAGCCCAATTGCCTTGCGATAGCGAATATAACCCCTCCCTTGGCAGTCCCATCAAGCTTGGTCAGGATGATTCCAGTTACATTCACGGCCGCCTGGAATTCCCTCGCCTGCGAAATTGCGTTCTGTCCGGTACCAGCATCTATCACCAGCAAGACTGAATGAGGGGCATCGACATCCTGCCTCGCCAGCACACGATCTATTTTTATAAGTTCTTCCATCAGGTTCTTTTTATTCTGCAACCGTCCGGCAGTATCCGCTATCAACACATCTATTTGCCTGGATCTTGCCGCCACCATCGAATCATAAACAACGGATGCGCTGTCTGCCCCCAATCCCTGGGAGATAACCGGAACTTTGTTGCGCTCGCCCCAGACCTTGAGCTGTTCCACCGCCGCAGCCCGAAATGTATCTCCTGCAGCCAACAGGACCGTTTTTCCCTCCTGCTTAAATTTCGAGGCGAGTTTTCCGACAGTAGTCGTTTTCCCCGCACCATTAACGCCGACCATCAATATCACGAAGGGCTTTTTAGATGAATCAACTACCAGGGGTCGCTCAGAATTTCGTAACACTTGTGCCAGCTCCTCCTTGAGACTGCTATATAAGGCCTGGCCATTGGCAAGTTCCTTTCTGGCAACCTTTTCGGTGAGACTTGAGATAATCGCCTGGGTGGCTTCTACGCCTACGTCCGACGTCAACAATGTAGTCTCAATTTCTTCCAGAAGGTTTTCATCAATGATCTTTTCGCCAAGGATCGCCCGACCCATTCCCGAAACAAAGCGAGCCCGCGTCTTGCCCAGACCCGTTCGTATCCTGGAAAGGAAATCAGACTTGCCATCCGCTTCTTCTTCTGCAACATTACTTGTCATTCAACCTATCCGCGTTGCCTAATTCATTCTGAAATCATACTGACGACTTTTTCGAGCCGCATCAAAAATGAGTACTCAATCGCAAAGTCACACACTTCGAATTATCGGGGGAAACTGGCGTGGTCGCAAAGTATCTTTTGCCCATCAGGAGAAGGTTCGCCCGACTCCCGATAGAGTAAGGGAAACGCTGTTTAATTGGCTGCAGGGCTATCTGCAGGGCGCAAGATGTCTCGAACTATACGCCGGAAGCGGCGTCCTGAGTCTGGAAGCCCTGTCCAGAGGCGCCAGCGAAGTGGTACTGCTGGATAAAAGACAAGAAGTTATTGAACACTTATCGCGAGAATTCCTTAGGTTCCAGGTACCGGAACAACAATACCTATTGATAAACCTGCCTGCCCGTCGCTGGTTGTCCCAGGGTAATTGTGGTGGGTTTGACCTCATCTTTCTTGATCCACCCTTTGGCGGCGAAGAATTGAGTCCGGTACTGCATGATATTTCAGAAAAAAAGCTGGTTAATCCCGACGGCTGGGTCTATATCGAGTCGGATACACGAATCCAGAAAAATAG
>JAPUGI010000216.1 GCA_027292925.1 Gammaproteobacteria bacterium | reverse complement strand
CATGCCAATCACATCTATGACATTCGTGATATCCCCATTTCAATGTTAAAGAGAGATACGCACTTAAAAGTGCGCAGAATTACACTGGAGGGTAAAGCTGAATTAGATCCTATTGTGCGCGAAGTATTAAACGAATTGGCTTATCCAAGATATTATCTTGACTTCGAGACTGTTTCATTTGCCATCCCAATTTGGGTTAATACTAAACCCTATCAACAAATCCCATTTCAGTTCTCATGCCATGTTGAAGAGACACCTTCAGTAGTCATGCACAAAGAATTTCTTGATGTTAGCGGTAATGATCCAAGACGTGATTTTGCAGAAGCTTTGATTGAATCCTGTGGGAACGCTGGTCCAATTATTGTCTATAACGAAACGTTTGAGAAAGGAAGAATTAAAGAGCTATCTAATTTGTTCTTTGATCTAGCAGAAAATCTTCTTGAATTGAATGAGCGCATATTTGATTTACACCCAGTTGTGAAAAAACATTACTATCATCCGGACATGAAAGGCTCGTGGTCAATTAAATATGTGCTACCTTGTTTGGTGCCGGAACTTAATTATAAAGATTTAGGCGCAGTGCAAGATGGAATACAGGCGCAACAAGCATACTTTGATCTTACTGGAAATACTTTAGATGAAAAAAAACAAAAACAGCTTAAGGTGGACCTTATTGAATATTGTAAGCTGGACACACTTGCGATGGTTGAGATTGTTCATAAGCTGGTAATAAAAATATAAATGAATAATTACTGTAGGCATTGACCGATTGTCGATTACTAATTACAATATAAAGGCAATTTATCTGGTAATTATTAAATACGGTCGCAGGTAATTCCTCCCACCTGAATTTGGTGTGCGGTATCTCTGTGCATCAATATCGCGCTCGACACCTTAGTATACTAATGCGAACCGGGGGGGTAATGATCAAAGTTGTTTTGGGTCTGTCGGCGGCTGTGCTAGCGACCGTCGTGGCGGCCAAACTGGCGTTTGACGCTACCACCTACACCGGAGCTGAGCCTGCCAATCAACCGTGGGCGCAAAACACGATGGAGTTCGTGGCTTGGAACGGTGAAAAGTGGACTGCCTGGATTCGTGAATCCACCTTTGAACAACGGCCGCAGAATGACGAACAGTGGAGCCCCCATGCCAATGCCAGCCTGGCGTTTATCGACTGGAAAGGCAGCCCGTGGCAGGCGAAAATCGACGGCAACGATTTTTTGCTGGCCCATCGGGGCGAATGGAAGGGTTCCACCGAGCGTGGGAACGCCATCCGCTACCGTGACTGGAAGGGCGAAAATCAACTGCGAACGCTGAGTCAATTGAAGCGGTGAAAGGTCTCATCTATTGATGCTTATGACAAATAACGCTAGGCTAGATACATGATTTCTATCGCCAGCAGGCTCAAGAACGGCCTGATTCTCTCTGTCTTGTGGGGTTTCTCCCACACTGCTTTTGCCGCCGCGTACGATTTACGCGAAGGCGTCACCGAAATGAGCAAGCGGATCCAAGGGCTGCACCACCTGAGTCTGGGGGTCTGCGTGGTTGTCGGCGTTATTGTTTTCGGTGTCATGTTCTACTCCATCTTCGCCCATCGGCGCTCGCGGCATCCCAAGCCCGCTGACTTTCATGAGAGTACGGCAGTAGAACTCGTCTGGACCGTGATCCCGGCCTTGATCCTGGTGGGCATAGCCATACCGGCGACGACGGCGTTGATTGAAATCGAAGACAACAGCGATGCGGATCTCACCGTCCTCATCACCGCCTCGCAGTGGAAGTGGCACTATCAATATCTCGAAGCGGACATCGGTTACTACAGCAATCTGGCCACGCCTACGGCACAGATCAACAACCTCGAGCCCAAGGGCGAGTACTATCTGCTGGAGGTGGACAATCCCCTGGTGCTGCCCACCAACAAAAAGGCCCGTTTCCTGGTGACTTCCAACGACGTTATTCACTCCTGGTGGGTACCGGACTTCGCCGTGAAGCAGGATGCCATCCCAGGTTTTATCAACGAGGCGTGGACACGGGTCACTAAGCCGGGGCTGTACCGCGGCCAATGCTCGGAACTTTGCGGCAAAGACCACGCTTACATGCCGATCGTCGTGGAAGTAAGGCCCGAGGCCGAATTCGATAAGTGGATCGACGACCAACGACTCGCCAAGGAGCTCGCTTCAGGGCAAGCGGTGGCCGACCGCGAGAAGGAATGGACGATGGCAGAGCTCATGCCGATCGGCGAGCAGGTCTTTTTGAGTAATTGCGCGACCTGTCATGAGCCCGATGGCCTGGGCCAGGGCACCACATACCCGGCATTGGCTGGCGGCGAAATCCCGATCGGACCCCTGGCGGCGCATCTCGATCGCGTCATGAATGGCAAGGTCGACACCGAGATGCAAGCCTGGGCGCCACAGCTATCTGATCGGGAGCTGGCCGCCGTGATTACCTACGAGCGCAATTCCTGGGGTAATATAACCGCTGACGTCGTTCAGCCAAGAACCATTTACGCGGCCCGTTAAGGAGACTGAACCATGGTTGCACACGCAGAAGACCTAATTCCACATCGCTCTCCACTGCTGGCATTTATCACCCGCTGGTTGCTGACCACCAACCACAAGGAGATCGGTACTCTGTATCTGTGGCTCAGTTTTACGCTGTTTTTCATTGCCGGGGCGATGGCAATGGTTATCCGTCTGGAGCTGTTCCAGCCCGGACTCCAGTTCACGCAGCCACTTTTCTACAATCAGATGGTGACAATGCACGGGCTGATCATGGTGTTCGGCGTGGTGATGCCCGCCTTCGTCGGATTGGCCAACTGGCAGATCCCAATGATGATCGGCGCGCCCGACATGGCGCTACCGCGGTTGAATAATTTCAGCTTCTGGATTCTGCCCTTCGCTTTCACCTTGTTGCTCTCGACGCTCTTTATGGAAGGTGGCGCGCCTAATTTCGGCTGGACT
>JAPUGI010000215.1 GCA_027292925.1 Gammaproteobacteria bacterium | reverse complement strand
CATCAGCCTCTTCTGTTTTAACGCCCGACGCACTTTCCTCGTTCTGGCTTGTAGCCAGGACCACGGCCCCTAAAGCCGCTAGAAAAACTGCAGATATTAACCATTTGTATTTCATTGTCACATCTCCATCTCCATGGAGTTCGATTCCATAACTATCTCGTGGTTGGGGTTATTCTGCTGATGGAGGTTTCCCCCTGTGTGAAATTGTTCAGGTCGTATATGTCATCAGGACTAAGCGCGCCAACAAGTTGTTTGAGCCTGAAAGTATCCTTGATATATTGATACCTTGCACTCGCATATTGAAATTGCGAAAGAAACAAACGTTGTTGTGCCAGCAGGACATCGACGATATTCCGGGTGCCCACCTCATAACCTGTCTGTGTCGCGTCCAGGGCACTCTGGCTTGATTCTATGCCTCGCAATCGAGCACGTACCCTGGCGACATCGGTATTGATTGCGGTGTAGCGAATCTTGGTTTTTTCCACCACCGTACGCTGGGTCAGGTCAAAGGTTTTCTGTGCTTCTTCCAGTAGGTAGGTTGATTGTTTTACGGCGGAACGGGTTCCGCCACCTGCATATAAGGGAATATTCATTTGTAAAGCTACGGACCGGTTGTCTACTTCGGAACCGAAGAAGCCGCCACCACCGGAAATGCTATGGGTATATGTCACCTGTGCATCAACTGTCGGTAAATGACCGGATTTGGAGATCTTTATCTGTTTTTCCGCTGCTTTCACGACTTCCCTTGCGGCAACAAGAGAATAGTTCTGTTGCAGTGCAGCCTGCACCCAGGCATCCTCGTCCATGGGAACCGGCGGTTTCACCGGGAATTCGCCGGAAAGCCCCAGAACTGAATTGATGCTTTCACCGGTTAGCCGCAACAGTGGTTCAAAGCTGGTGGATTGATCGCCTTCGGCTGTGATGACGTTTACGGTGGAAGCGTCAAATGCGGCGGTAGATTCGAGAACGTCTGTGATGGCTACCAGCCCGACATCGAATCGTTGCTGCACCTGCTCGAGCTGTCTTCCAACTGCATTTCGTTCTGCATTTGACGCGCTTAAGAAATCCTCTTTTTCGAGAATATTGAGATAGCTTTCAGCAACCCGAACAATGAGATCCTGCTGGTCAGATGCAAACTGTGCAAGGGCTTGCGCCTTGATATTTTTTGACTGTTGGAATTGATACCAGCGGTCCAGCCTGAAAATTGGCTGAATGAGCACTGCTTGCCAAGCATGATTGTTAAAGTTATCGGTTCGAGTTATTCCGGGGGTAACCAGTAATGTCCTGCGTTCGTCAGATGTACTCCCACCCACTGACGCGAAGGGTAAAATGCCTGCTTTAGCCTGCTTGACCACCTCTCCTCGTGATAGGTATAACGCTTTGGCAGCGCCGAGCTGGGGATCATTCTGTACTGCCCGATCATAGATTTCGCTGAGATCCTCTGCGTTAACCGGAAGGCATGAAATCAGGAGCAAAAAGCCCAGTAAACAGGTTTCAACTGTTCGTTTGAAGAGGTTTAACGTCATATTGGTTTCCTTTACAACTCATAATAGGAGTATGGGGCTGCGTAGCATACTTGATAGAGTCCTTTTATTACTAGTCGCTCGCGATACTACGGTGTCTGTGTGCGATGAATTATTAGATGCGAATGTCGAAGAACTGGTTTACTCAGTAGTCTCGCATTTTTGGACATAACCAGGGTTTCCTCGAACCCTGCCCTACTGAATCAGCCGAATACATTAATCCCCGGAGGTTTAAACGGACCAAGCTTTGCTTCCAGCCATGCGGCCAACGCCAGGCAATGATCTTCGCGGAATGGTCGACTCAGAATCTGTATTCCGATAGGTAGGCCGTTTTCATCGGTGCCAGCACGAATAACCGTGGCCGGCCAGCCGGTAAGATTATAAGCACTGGTGTAGGTGTAAGCGTCCATATCTTCTTTCTCTCCATGTTTTATGGCGGTATGCGCATTGACCGGGCTGATCAGGATGTCAAAGTCGTTGAAATAGCCGAGCATAGAACTCTGGTAGTTTTGCCAAAGATTTAGTACCTGGGCAAATTCGGTTGCGGATAGGTCGGTTGCAGGCCGTTTCATGTGTTCAAGGATTGCCGGTGAAGGTGTTTGCGTACGGCAGTCTTCTAGTAAGACATTTAGCATTTCACCTGAGTCCGCTGAAAATACACGTGCCATGATAAACCCTGCCATCTCTAGACCACTTGGTCTTGCTTCGGTGGCCGTCAGGTTGTGATCCTTGAGTAGGTCAAGGACGTTCTTGATTGTTTGGATTATCTGGTTTGAGGGCGTCTTGATTCCGTTATCGGTATGATAGCCGATCCTCAATGTGGGGACATCCACCCGGGCAGGTTCATGCCAGGTTGCATCAACCGCATGAGGGTCCAACAGATCAGGACCGCAGATGATTTTCAGAATGTAGGAAAGATCTTCAACATATCTCGCCATAGGGCCTGGCTGTGATAGTGGCGCGATCATACCAGTACTGGGTAGGGCATTGCCGGTGCAGGGAACACGACCGGTTGTCGGCTTGATGCCTACGATGCCGCTGAAGTGGCTGGGCAATCGGATGCTGCCGCCAGTATCCGTACCAATATCAAGTGGGGATGCGCCTGCCGCGATAATTGCCGCCGGGCCGCCGCTGCTACCACCGGGCGTCAATGTCGGATCGTATGGATTGTTGGTTTTACCGTAGACAAGGTTGTCAGTCTGGAAAGAAAGTGTGAACTCCGGTGTATTTGTTTTTCCCATCAGGATCGCGCCTTGATTGCGCAAGCGTTCGACACAGGTAGCGTTGCGGCCTGGTTTAAATTCCTTTCTGCCGAGTGTACCCCAGGTCGTAATCGCATCAATGGTATCGAGACTATCTTTAATGGTCACTGGAACGCCGTGAAGTGTGCCGTGGGAATTGCCGTTTTTCAGGTCTGCATCTGCCTTGTCGGCATGTTTTAACGCGAGCTCAGCGCTCGAGTGCACAACTGCGTTCAGTTCACCATTTACGCGTTCGATCCGATCCAGGAACGCGGTAACAACTTCTTTCGACTTTACCTTACCGGAGGCGATGGTGCCTGCGATGGTAACGAGTGAACTGTTCAGGAGTTCATCCACGATGATGTGATCCTTTTTCAGCCAGACAAAGAATCTGGCTTGGTGGCGGTTTTTACCATACGTTCGATTGACATGCCGAGTTTGTGCTCATCTATCTCGAACAAAAGAGGCAATTCATCGATTTCTGATTCTTCGATTTCGAGGGTGAGGGTTTCATTCATGATGTGAGAACGATGTTGGCGGATGGCGAGCAGCAGTTCGTTCGATGCTTTAATACTGATTCGGATTCTGTCAGAAACATTGAACCCGGCATCTTTCCTCGATTTTTGTATCCTGTTGATTACTTCTCTCGCCAACCCCTCGCGGATGAGTTCTTCGTTCAGTTTGCAATCCAGGTCGATCGAAACATATCGATCAGAAAGCGCGTTGGTTCCCTCCCGTGCCTCCCGGAAAACAAGGATATCTTCGGATACCAGTTGTTCACCATCAATTTCCATCTTGCCCTGTTCCTGAAATTTGTTGATGCTCTGGGCATCCAGGGTTTCGATTTTCTGCTTGAAATCCTTGAACCGTTTTCCGAATCTCTTGCCTAGTCGGGGAGAATTGGGTTTCGCATAGAGTGTGATGTATTTGTTTTCATCGGTTGAATACTCCACTGTTTTGACATTCAACTCCGTCTTGATGTAGTCGCCAAGCCTCCCGATTTCATCCAGCAACTGTGTATCTTTGTGGACGACAGTTAAGCGTGACAGTGGAAATTTGGTTTTTACTTTTTCCCGGTTTCGTTTTTGCCGTCCCAAAAGAACAATGTGTTGCATACGCGTAACTGCGCGTTCCAGCAGGGGTTTGATGCGATGATTGTCTGCTTCAGGATACGTGCACATATGCACAGACTCCGGTAGCTGGGTATCTCCAAATGCCCGGAGTTCCTGGTAGATGGTTTCGCTGAGAAAAGGAGCGAAAGGTGCCATGCTTAAACTCAGTTCATAAATAGTTGTGTAGAGGGTTGAGTAGGCGCTGGCTTTGTCCTGGGTCATTTCTTCCACCCAGAATCGGGACCGGTTCAGGCGAATATACCAGTTTGTTAAATCCTCGATAAATTCGAACAGGGCGGGAACCACATTATAGAGGCGGTAATTTTCCATCTCCTCTGCGATGTTAACCTTGAGAGACTGTAGACGAGAAAGTATCCACTGATCCATGATGTTTTCAGGCTCTGTTTGTTTGTTGGCCGGGCTCCACTTATCAATCTGGGCGTAGGTAGTTAGAAACTTGAACGCGTTTAGCCATGGTAGAAGTGCTCTGCGGACCATGTCTTTTACGCCGCTATCTAGAAATCGTTGCTCGTCTGCGCGAACAAGACCGGAATTTATCAGGTAAAGTCTTAGTGCATCGGCGCCGTAGGTTTCCATTAATGTATCTGGAGGCGTGTAGTTACGAAGTCGTTTAGACATCTTCTTGCCATCTTCCGCCATGACAATGCCGTTTACGATAACGTTCTTGAAAGGGTGCTTTCCGAACAAAGCAGTACCGAGAACGATCAGTGTATAAAACCAGCCTCGAGTCTGATCGAGCCCCTCGGCAATAAATTCAGCGGGGAATCCCTTGTCAAACAGCGCCTGGTTTTCAAAAGGATAATGTAGTTGTGCGTAAGGCATGGAACCGGATTCAAACCAGCAATCTAGTACTTCTTCGATACGGCGATAAGTACCTTCTTCACCTTCGAGCGCAAACGTCAAGGGATCAACGTATTCCCGATGCAGGTCCTCCACCATGACTCCAGTGTATTGCGCCAGTTCTTGGCGTGAACCGATGCAGATCTGGTTTCCGGTGACATCGTTGATCCATATAGGTAATGGGGTACCCCAGTAACGGTTTCTGGAAATTGCCCAGTCGATGGCGCCCGCCAGCCAGTTACCCATACGGCCGGATTTTATGTGCGAAGGGACCCAGTTAATTTCCTGGTTAGCCTTAACCAGGTCGTCTCTCATCTGTTCAACCTTCACATACCAGGAATCGATGATTCTGTAGATGATGGGGGTGTCGGATCTTGGGCAGAAAGGATAGCTGTGCTCAATCACATCCTGGATATAGAGGTTACCGGTATTTTTAAGATAACGAATGATATGTTTATCCGCATCTTTGACATGCATACCGGCGAAGTCCGTAACCTCATCCGTAAATCTTCCATTCATATCTATCGGGCAAACCATAGCCGTAATGTTGGCGTTCTTCAGGACACGGGAATCGTCCTCGCCGAAAGCAGGGGCCTGGTGGACAACTCCCGTTCCACTTTCCGTTGTCACGTAGTCGTCTGAGAGGATACAGAATGCACCTTCTTTCTTCAGCTGCGCAAAGTAAGGGAAGAGAGGTTGGTATGTCCTGCCGACCAGTTTTGATCCTTTGAATTCTTCAATGACTTCCAGGTTTTTAGCTTTACCCAGATCGTCCAGGCGCGCTTTTGCAAGGATGATGTGTTTGTCTATTTCCTTGTCATAAACCGTTACATAGTCGATATCATCGCAAACGCACAAGGCAAGATTGGAAGGCAGAGTCCACGGAGTCGTGGTCCAGGCTGCGATCCAACGCTCTAGATGAGGGACCTCTTGATGAACGGCCGCTTCATCATCATTGAGCTTGAACAACACCGTGACCGAGGGATCCTGGACATCCTGGTAGTTTGAAGCTATTTCGAAGTTGGATAATACCGTGCCCAGCGCTGTAGAAAAAGGAACGACTTTTACGCCGCGATAGATTAAACCCTTCTCCCAGAGCTGTTTCACCACCCACCAGACGGATTCCATGTACCAGGGTTCCATCGTCTTGTAGTCGTTTTCAAAGTCCACCCAGCGACCGATTCTGGTGATCGTTTTCTCCCACTCAGAGGTGTATCGCTGAACGATGCTCCGACACTCGTCGTTATATCCCTTGATGCCCATTTTCTTCACGGCTTCCTGTGAAGACATGCCGAGCTTCTTGTCAATTTCATGTTCGATGGGAAGCCCGTGGCAGTCCCAGCCGAAGCGACGCTGTACGTGATATCCCTTCATGGTGAAGTATCTGGGAACTACGTCCTTGATGGTGGAGGCGGCCAGGTGACCATGGTGGGGTAAGCCCGTCGCAAAGGGCGGGCCGTCATAAAATATATAGGGAGCGGAATTGTTCGTTTGCTGCAGGGTTTTTCGGAAGATGTCAGAGGTTTTCCAGAAGTCGAGCACATCATGCTCAGCTTCCAAAAATGAAAATGAATCACTTCCTGGTTTGGCGTTGGGTGTCACGATACTTCCCATCGATAATAAATATTGCCAAAAAAAAACCCGCCGATTCTGGCGGGTTTGTAATTCTTGTCATGCAAGCATTAACCCACCAATCGGTAGTAAATAATGCTGATAATCACTAATTGCATGTTTATTAGTTCCATAGGGCAAGGATAGACATATCCGGGTGCTTGTCAAGGAACCTGTTCTCGTTGATTTTGAACGCCAGTAACGCTGCCTCGTGAATTAATCTTTTCCAGAATAGCGGCAAGAAGTTTTTCGATCGGGAAGGAGTGATACCAGTCAGGAGCGTTTTCATGGACCACAGTGCTGGTTCCCACCACCTGGAAATTCCAGCCATCCTTATCAGAGCTTTCCTTAACTGCATGTAATCTTTCCCAGGCAGGCTCTGAGAACAAAGGATGAACACAGGCGACGATAATATCTCGTGCTCCCCCTTTTTTCAGCTCGTTGACTGCAGCGCCAACTGAACTTGCGGTATCAATAATATCGTCAACCAGCAGGACATTTTTATCCTGCACATCACCGATCAGTGTTGAACGGAACACCTGGTTTGGTTTCGAATAGTCCCTCTCTTTTGACAGCGCAGCGAGATCAGCTTCCAACTCTTCGGCATAAGCCCTGGCACGCTCCAGATAACCGACATCAGGAGAGACCACCACGTCTCCCACCAGGCCTCTGGAATTCAACCATTGAACGAAGCGCCTGGTCAGAAAAACGTTCTCCAGGTGAGCCAATGTTGGATTAAACATACCGGCAATTGCATCGTTGTGAATTTCAGTGGTTACCACCCTGTCGGTACCGGCGCTCTGTAGCATCCGCGCAAAAAGACCTGCGCTGATACCTTCCCTCGTCCTTCCTTTGCGTTTGTCCTGGCGAGCGCCCGGGTAATATGGCACTACCACCGTGATGTACTCTGCATCGGACAAGGCGGCAGCCTCCACAGCATGCAACAACATGATGAATCGGTCATAGACGGACAGGGAATCCTGGGCACCGATAGGGGATTGAAAAATATACACATCATGGCCACGGACATTGGCCTGGATTTCGAATTTTCCTTCACCACAGGCAAACCACGTTTCCTCAGTAGGGATCAGGTCATTGCCCATATGCTTGGCAACAGTTTCCGCGAGTTTTCGCCCGGATTCGCATGTCATTAATGCAATCGGGGCACGAGCGTCACGGATTCTTATCGTACTTTCATCTGATGATTGCATGGCGTTTCCGTGAGTTGTTTGAGCGTGTTTACTAGCAACTTGTGTTCTTCTGCCAGAACTCTCGCAGCCAGTGATTCTGGCGTGTCGTCCGGCATTACCTGGATTCGAGTCTGGGAAATAATTTGCCCCGTATCGTAGTTTCCGTCCACATAGTGGACTGTAACAC
Organism: Gammaproteobacteria bacterium; assembly: GCA_027292925.1. Classification (GTDB taxonomy): domain Bacteria; phylum Pseudomonadota; class Gammaproteobacteria; order Pseudomonadales; family Azotimanducaceae. The sequence goes on along the minus strand of JAPUGI010000215.1, from coordinate 23,425 downwards.
CTGTCTCTGCATCCTCTGATTCCAAAACCGCTTTATGGACCTCCATTCCAAACATTCCCTCGCCACCGTGCTTGGGCAACAGGGCCGGGTGAATATTGATGATTCTCCCCTGGAAGTATTGCAGGGTCTGCGGACCTAGCTTCTTCATATAACCCACAGTCACAACCAGATCGACCTGGTGATCACGTAAAGTAGACAGCAGTGCCTTGTCCAGTTCGTCGCGTTGTGGATGGGTTTTGCTGGAAAGATGGACCGTTGGGATATTGGCCAACCTGGCGCGTGCAAGGGCCCTGGATTTGCTGTTGTTGCTGATGGCAACAGCAACTTCTGCGTCAAGATTCCCAGACTGGCATGCATCAATAATCGCCTGGAAATTTGTGCCTTGATGCGATGCGAGTATGCCAAGTCTCATTGCTAAACGACATAATTTAAAGCGCGCATATTAACATAAAGCTAGTACTTGTCCGGTAGTACCAAAAACAATCATCGTAAAAGGAACTAGCCTCCGTGATGTTAGAATCTCGCCAGAAGCTAGCTAGTTCCTGTCCGGAAATAGACAAATTGGGGAAATTTACGCGGGAACGGGCTGCCGAGGTGTAGTCCACTCGATGTCTGAATCTTGACAGGAACAAGCAGGCAGCTTTTATTGTTTGAATTGTTCCCGAAGGACATTCTTTTGAACTTTACCCATGGTATTTCTGGGTAGCGTACCAATAAAAAAAACCTGTTTCGCCACTTTGAAATTGGCAAGTGTGTTTTTTAAATGTTGGATGATGGTTTCTTCATCGATATTAGATCCCGCTGATTTCACCACGACTGCGGTAACAGCCTCGCCGAAATCACCGTGGGGGAGTCCGATAACGGCAGATTCATCGATTCCCGGCATATTGTCGATGATATTTTCGATTTCCCGGGGGTATACATTAAAACCGCCTGTGATAATCATATCCTTATCCCGGCCGACGATTGAAATATAGCCATCATCATCCCGGGATGCGAGATCACCAGTTTTGAAGTAACCGTCGTTTGTGAATTCGTCCGCTGTCTTTGATTGCCAGTAACCCCTGAATACATTCTGGCCTTTGACCAGCAGGTTTCCGGTTTCATTTATCGGTACTTCAATGCCCTCATGATCGATAATTTTGCAGGAAACACCTGGTAACGGTGACCCTACGGTGCCCGGTTTTCTGAGGCCATTGACCGGGTTGGTCGTGTTCATACCAGTCTCGGTCATGCCATATCGTTCTACGATGGCATGACCGGTGCGTCTTTTGAACTCGTTAAAAGTTTGCGCTAGCAAAGGCGCTGAGCCGGAAGTAAATAACCTCATGTTGCGGCATGCGTCGCTGGTCAGCCCAGGACTGGCAAGGAGCCGGGTATAGTTCGTCGGTACACCCATATAGACAGTGGCCACAGGGAGGAGCCCTATTATTTCTTCCGGGTCAAATTGCGGTAAAAATATAATGGGACTTGCATTCAATACTGCAAGATGAGTGGCGACGAATAATCCATGGATATGGAATATCGGTAATGCATGCAACATGACGTCACCCCGGGTCCAACCCCAGGCTTTGTGCAGTGCTACCGCATTTGAGACCAGGTTCCCGTGGCTGATCATTGCCCCTTTGGGTTGCCCGGTTGTGCCGGAAGTGTAGAGAATGACAGCGATATCATTGTCATCGCATACCTGTTCGTTAAATGTCGTGGGTTCGTTACTAAGGTTTTTATTGATGGATCCCTTTCCGTTGCTGTCGAGTGTTTGAATGTCGGCACTATGTGCTATCCCTTTGCAAATGGATGCAAACATCTGCTCATTGTCGGGAGCGCAGACAATAAGTTTCGGACTGGAGTTACCAACGAAATAGTCGAGTTCGTTAAGGCGATACGCCGTATTCAGTGGCAGGTAAATGAGGCCGGTGCGTAGACAGGCGAAGTAAAGGAAAAGACTTTCCACCGACTTTTCCGCCTGGACCATTACCCGGTCGCCTTTTGTCAATCCGAGACCGGTTAATCGATTTGCATACCGGGCACTGCCATCCTCAAGATCCTGGTATGTAGCTATGGTGGATCCATCCGGACCACGGATAAAATCTCCCCCCTCCTTTGAGTTTTCACGAAACAAGTTGTACATATTGGGCATTTATATAAACATCCCGAAGGCGAATCCAGAAAGGCTCTAAACATATACGGGTCCGGATAGTGTGTCTATCTGAGAAAACTTCGATTGTTTGCAAGATGTAGGGGTTAGCTTTGGCGTCGTTCTGGGTCGACAGATGACAATCCCTACCAGCGGGAGTAATCTCGTCAGCACCATTCCTGGAGAGGAACGATAGTTAGCGTATCATTTCCAGTGAAGTACCTTATAGTGACAACAGCATCATTGCTGACGACCTTCTTGTGCTTTTGGTTGATGCAACTCCTTATCTCAGGGGAAATTTCAAAGGCGCCAGAAATTGCCCTCTTCAAAATTACTACACCACTTCTATTACCCATTCGAGAGAAAGAAAAACGTGAGGTACGCAATAAACCTCGAAAAGTAATGCCTTCGGAACCGCCAATTACACCCGAGGGACTCCCGACACTTAGCCATACGAGGATACTTACCGAATCTCGCTTCCCAATTCGAGCATCATTGTCCGATATTCTTGGCAGCGAACAGATTTTGATAAATATGACCCCACCGGTGAAAGATCTGGTTCCAATGTTCGTGGTGCATCCGATTTATCCGTTTGTAGCAGTAGTGAAAGAAATTGAGGGTTATGTACTAGTGCAATTTTCCGTAAGGGAAAATGGCTCTGTCGCAGACGCGATTATTTTGGAATCAGAACCACGAAGCATGTTTGATGATGCAGCATTAAGTGCAATCCGAAAGTTCAAATTTCAACCAAGAGAAGTGGGTGGTGATCCTATACCTGTAGAAAAGATACAGTTACGGTTTGCATTTACATTAGAATCAACCTATGCGATTTAAACTGCCATATCGTGCCTTGTTAGCGCTAACACTATTTGCCTGCACATGTGCAACCCAGGCAGCGTCAACTACGTTTGGTTCAACCGATGCAGTGAAGTGCTACCAGGAGAGCCTGTTTCGATTTTCGAATCAAGGCGTTAGCTATTGTAATGATGCAATTAACCGAGGCGAATTGAACAGACGTGACCTGGCGGCGACCTACTCAAACCGCGGTATCATCCACTTGAAAAACGGTAAATATGAAAAGGCATTGAAAGATCACGATCGGGCAGTTCGAATAAAACCCGACATGCCTCAGGTCCATATAAATCGAGGCAACGTTCTTTATCACACTCATGATTATGAAGAAGCTCTCATAGAATTCGATAAAGCTATCGAAACTGACCACGGACTAGTTGCGATTTCGCTTTTCAACAAAGCACTCACTCTCCTCAAGTTGCGTCGTATCACTGAGGCAAAAACAACATTGGAGTTTGCACTAGAAGCAGATCCACAATCAAAACGAATCAAAGACAAACTGGAAGATATTGCCTCACTCAGCGAGTCGCCTTAAACCTCCCCTACTTAACCGCGCTTTAATGGCGGCAGGTCTAGTGTTTGCTGCTTGCTTTTTTATGTAGACGCTGATTTATAAGTATTGTAATTCCGTTAAATCGTTGCTCATAGGCGGCTATGATCAGATCACTCTCGCTATCTTTTATGCCATCAGTGTGTCGGAGTAACTGGCTGATATCTTTACAGGCGTTGCGCCGCCTTCCGATCGAAAAGCGTAGTTTTTCAAGATCAATAGTCGCAATATTTGCAGGTTCGTTTGCATCCACCATGATATGTTTTCCGTATAGACATCCGTGCAGAAAGTTGTTTTCGTGCATCTTGAGCAAAGTTTCGGTTAGGGTGGAAAACATCCTTCCCCTGGCAACCGTACCCGTCGTTTTTGCCAAAAAGTTTTCAAGGGTAATATATCCTGTCAGTTCACGGGTAACCAACATTGCGTTTCGACCCGCTTCCGCATAGAGCACGATTTCAGGAGTTCCGATGTTTATGTTTTGCATGCGCAGGATATTTCTGTATTCACGTCGCAGGGTAGGAGTTCGGAGAAAGAACCTTTGAGGCTCCCGGTACAAATAATTCATCTGCCGTTTGATGAAGTACACCTGACCCGCACATTCAACTCTTGAAATACCACTCCAGCCGCCCCTCCGGACATTTTTTGGTTCAAAAAAAGGTAGGTCCAGATCGAGGAGGTGTTGCAGGTTGATGTGTTGCATCAACTACTTTTCTAGAATTTTTTCAACGACATAAACTCTCCACATGGAGATCCAGAACCCCCGCTGGTGTTTATGAATGTAGGCTTCGGTGTGGTCTGTTCGTACCTGCTTGAAAAAACAAGCTCACTGCCGTCATCAGTCATTTATTTATATTCTCGTTTTGGGTTCCGTTATACTAACGTGGATTTCACTATTCATCTTGTCAATGAATCAACTTGTCACGATTTTGGTACCACATTATAAGACATTCGCGTTGAGCAAACTCTGCTTGCGATTGCTTCGCAAACATACGTCGTCAGACTTAGCCCATGTGATTGTTATTGACAATGGTTCCCAAGATGAATCAACAGAATACCTTCGATCATTGGAATGGATCGAATTGATCGAGCGAAAACGAGCCCAGGATGAGTCCAATGCACTATCACATAGTCGCGCGCTTGATTTGGCTTTGAACAGGGTAACCACGCCCTATGTGCTTTCAATCCATACCGATACACTGGTAACTCGCGACGATTGGCTACCTTTTCTTTTGGAACCCATGCAAAGAAATAGTAATCTCGCGGGGATCGGTTCCTGGAAATTGGAAGACAAACCGTGGCATGAAAAATTCGCGAAAAGTATAGGAACCTTTTTTCAACCCGTCGATACTTCGCAATATCTGCGCAGTCACTGTGCGTTATATCGAATTGCCGTAATCAAAGAGTTGGGTGTCAACTTCTCGTTGAAAAATGAGGTCGCGGGTAAAGCCATGCACGAAAAAATGATTGAGGCTGGATACGAAATGGAATTTCTACCAGCAACAACCTTATTGAACTATATGGAACATCTTAACCATGCCACAATTGTGTTAAATCCTGAGCTTGGTGGACGTGCACAGACTATCAAAAAGGGAACAAAAAGAATAAATCAGCGCCTGGCTGTAGCGAATGCAGTTTTAGCTGATGACAGCCTTGATAAATAGAAACGCCAACCCTATTCCTCAGCAAATATATCCGGGGAAAGGTTCTCAATTTTCAGATCGAACGACTCAGGTATCTTAACTTACTTTAGCCATAGTCTTGTCCTATGAAACGGCCATCACCGAGTCAGTCTCCAGCAAGGTCTTGAGATTGCTGAGAATAGCTATCCAGCCCTCGGAAATCTGTGGAAAAACCACGCTGTTTTCCGGGAAATCTTCATGAATAAGTGTCAGTTTGGTTGAATCTTCTACCTGGTCCAGTAAAAACGTTACTTTGCTGGCCTGTTCCTGTTTTGCCAGTTCGTTGTAATGAACGTGCCAGGTAAATGATAGTTCCTTGAATGGGTTGGCAATCAGAATTTCACCTTTTACCGCCGTCGAACCATCCTGGTTGAAGTAAGTTACGCTCGACCCAGGTTTCCAGTCAGACTGTATGTCAGTAGCATGGAAGTATCTGCGCGTAAACTCAGGTGTGGTCAGAGCCTCCCATATGTGCGCTGGTTCTGCCTTGATATAAATGGTACATACGTGTTTATCGTTGCTCATTTTCTTTCTCCAGTTTTTGTTTGATTTCCAGCAAGGTTGTGGCCTGGTGCTTTGCAAATTTGCTGACCCAGCGCTCGAGGATCTCCTGCAGGGGTACAGGGTTCAGGAAGTGGTGCTTGTGACGGCCATCCTGTTCGCAGCTGATCAGGTTAGCCGACTCCATTATCGAAAGATGTTTACTGACTGCTTGTCGCGACATATTGAGCTGTTCGCACAGTTCATTAAGTGTCAGACCATCTGTTTGATACAACATGTCGAGCAGGTGGCGTCGATTTGAGTCGGCCAGGGCCCTAAAAATATCAGTCATGTGGTTGCTAGACTGTTTGTGTATTCGGACGTGCATAATATGCAACCATGTGGTTGCATGTCAAGAAGAAATGCTGATTGATTGAGTTTCCTCGGTTAGCCGCCGGGGTCAGAGTGTGCCTCGGTGATATACTCCCCGGTCTATTGCTAGCTCGGAGTGCTTTTTGCACGAACGTGTGGCTGGTTGCGTACTCGTAATTTTGTTGTTGTTGCCGACACCAGCACCGGCAGAAGTTTTGATTACGACCGATTGTTGGGCGAGGGCATCAGTACCCGGCGCCAGATCCACTGTGATCTATGGTTCTTTCAGGAATGATGGGAAACGTTCATTAACCATTGAGGAAGTGACCAGTGAAATCGCTGGGATGATCATGGTCCATGAGACAGTTTTGGAAAATAATATGGTGATGATGTCGCCGGTTGATGAATTGCGAATTGCACCGGGAGAAGAGATTGAGCTTAAACCCGGGGGCCTGCACATAATGCTGACGGGACTAACGAGGGCACTGAATGAAAAAGATGTGTTTAAGATTAGGCTCGTTTTCTCGGATGGAAGAACGGCTACCGCAGACGTTATAGTTGGTTCAATTAGTCAATTAACTGCACCCTAAATGTCAAGAAAAACGCATTGATGCAACTGAAATTTTCTTGAACGAACCATGCTAAAGTAACTTCATCGTATTCCAGGAGTTCAGATGACTTCGGTATCATGGGGTGAGTTGGAGCAGGCTATGCCAGAGCTTGCCACGTTCGGTAAGGACCGCCTTGATGGCAAGGTCGCTTATCTCGCTACTGTGCGCAAGAACGGTCAACCCCGTGCTCATCCGGTGACGCCCATTATTGGACAGGGGAGCTGTTTTGTTTTTGTCGAGCGGAGTTCACCAAAGGCCCGTGATTTGCTGGATAATGGCCGCTTCTGTCTGCACTGTTCCATGAACGATAGTTCCGGTAGTAGTGGAGAATTTCAGGTGACGGGCATGGCTCTGCAAATTGAAGATCGCGAAAAAAGATCATTAGCAGAATCGGTTTCCAGTTTTCGCCCAAGCGCCCGGTGCTTATTGTTTGAGCTACGATTGTCGGAAGTGATGTCTACTTCCTATCTTGGTGGCAGGCCGAACCGGCAAAAGTGGGCGCCCACTGCCGCCTATAGTTGAGTTGTACTTTGAGCGAGAATCGAAGCACACCTGTCCACAAAACACTGCCACTTTCCACCATTATTAACTACAACTTGCCCACGGTAGGCGTGGGTTTCATGTTTTTCATGGTTAGCCTGTACCTGATGAAGTTCGCTACCGACGAGCTGCTGATATCTCCCGCTACAATGGGAGTCATCTTCGGAATATCCAGGATATGGGATGCGCTAACCGATCCCATGGCAGGTTATTTCAGTGATAGAACCAGCCTGAAATCAGGCAGAAGACGGCCCTGGATGCTGGCTTCAATTGCCCCAATATGCATTACCTTCTACATGATGTGGAATCCTCCACTCGGTTTGGATGAAGTTGGAATTGCAGTCTGGATGGGGATAGCGGTTGTATTGTTCTATACGGCAATGACAGCCTTCTCAGTCCCGCACACTTCTCTCGGGGCGGAACTCAGCGACAACTATCATGAACGCACAAAGATCTTTGGCCTTCGCCATATGATCTGGAACTCGGGATCCCTGATTGCACTTGTGGCAATGCACCTTCTAATCACGGGTGAGAATGTACGTGAACTGGCGTATTACATCTCTGTACTGGCGGGGTTTGCAACGGCCGGGTTGATATTCTGGATGTTTGTAAAAATCAGTGAGCGTGCTGAATATCAGGGTCGGGGTGAGAGGGATCCCTTCGTAGCCTTTGGTGATGTGTTCAGGAATAAGCATGCGCGTATCCTGCTGATAGTATTTCTAGCTGAAAGCCTGGGTGGTGCAAACATTGGCATTTTGACGCCGTATATTGCCGAATACATTGTTGGGCGTCCTGAAAAGACGGTGATTTATATTCTGCTCTATCTGATACCCTCGGTTTTTTCAGTCCCATTGTGGATACCCTTGTCGCGAAAGATCGGCAAGAAAAATATGTGGATCTTTTCGATGGTGGTAACGGGTCTCGGCTTTGGTTGCATGTTTTTCCTCGAGAAAGGTTCAGACACCTTGATAAGCACCCTGGCCTTTATCTGCGGCCTCGGTGCCGGTAGTGGCGCGGTGGTTGCCCCGTCAATTCAAGCTGATGTCATTGACTATGACGAGTACCGGTCTGGAAAACGCAAAGAAGGCGCGTATTTTGCGACCTGGAACTTTGTCTTCAAGACGGCGACCGGCCTTACCTTGATGTTAACCGGCTTTGTACTCAGTGTTTCCGGATTTGTCCCGAATATTGAGCAGACAGCAGATGCCAAACAAGCATTGCTTGTCCTATACGCTCTTTTCCCACTGGTTTGTTACATCGGTGCCGCATTGATATTTACCCGGTTCGGTCTGGATGAGCATGCATACCGGAAGATTCGAGAGTCACTTGATAGTGGTACGCAGGTAGTTCACTCAGCCGTGAGCGGTTCTTTGCAGAAGGCTGGCTCCTGATGGATGGTATTCATGATCTTGGCGGCAAACCCGGGCACGGCGAGGTAGTTGTAGAAAAGGATGAACCGGCATTCCATTCTCGTTGGGAAGCCGCCGTCTTTGCTATGGAGGCAGCTGGTATTGCGGCAGGCGTATGGACCAATGTGGATCGATTTCGACATGCGATTGAGAGAATTGACCCTATCGCTTATGCCACTCATGGTTACTACGGAAGATGGCTGGGAGGTATAGAAAACTTGCTGGTAGAGGCCGGAGTTGTTACCAGGGAGTCGATTGACGCGCGGATGGAGAAGATGGGTGGGAGTTTACAGGATCTTGTTGCTTCCAGGCCAAACCTGGTTCCGGACCCGGTCGGTGACGAGCCTGCTGGACGAGGGAGTTCAAGGGTAGTGAATAGAAAACCAAAATTCGCGACCGGGGATCTTGTCATGACCTCACGAAAAGCGAAATCGGGACATACAAGGCTCCCAGCCTATGCCCGCGGGAAAACGGGCGCCGTAGTTCTAACCCATGATGCCTGGGTTTATCCTGACTCCAACGCGCATGGGCAGGGAGAAGATCCACAATATTTGTACACTGTGCAGTTTACGGGTAGCGAGCTATGGGGTGCGGGTGACGAGAATATCAAGGTAAGTCTTGACCTGTTTGAACCTTATCTTTCAGCAGTTGATGGAAGGAAACTTTCGTGACCGAATGAGCAGTTGCAGTTCTCGGTCAGCCTCCTAGGATATTCTCTTACAGAGATTAAGGGATATCGCTGCTACCTTGATACTCTTGTCCATTTCATGATTAAAACCCTGACAACAGGGAGAAGTTGTGAATGTGTCTGAAGAATTGCGCCGTAATCATCCTGCCACTGCTTGCAGCGCTACAGTCGGCAGCAGATATCTACCGCTGTCAAACGGAAGATGGAAAATGGTTGTTCACCGATGGGCAATGTAACAATGAAGTAGGTCAGAAAGTTAAACTATCGCCACTGGTGACGTTCAAGAAATTGCAGCCATCGGCAAATTTAAGTGAAGCTGAACATCGTATCCTCATTGATCTTGATCAAAGGATGGCTGAATCGCGGGACATCCGTAGTAGACAACACAAACAGATTTCTAATCAAATCAGGAAGAACAAAAAAATTATGCAAAAGAATTGTGCATTTGCAGAGCGACACTTAGCTAGGATACGAGATAAGAGGAGCCATGGTTACAAGCTTTCTGAAGCAAATGCATTGGATCATCAAATCAGGGATCTATATAGGATGAGAAAAGTGAATTGCAGGTAAAATGTTCATCACCGACTTCTCAGCAATCGTACTGGCAAGAAGTCACACTATACTTTTCAGCAGTTGAGTTAAGGGAATTGTCATGACAGATCACGATCGTGAGCCACAAGCGATCCGGGCTGAAGCGCTTGAGTCACTGCTCATAGAAAAAGGCTTACTGACGGCAGATGCAATCGATGAGGTCATTGTTCGTTATAGCGAAAGGGTTGGACCAATGAATGGTGCCAGGGTTGTAGCTCGTGCGTGGATCGACCCTGACTTCAAGCAGCGTTTACTTGAAGATGGTACCAGCGCTATCAACGAATTCTCATTCGAAGGCGGTCGGATTGAGAAACTCGTGGTGGTGGAAAATACAGAGAAAGTGCACAACGCGGTTGTCTGTACGTTGTGTTCCTGCTATCCGTGGGCGGTGCTGGGTTTGCCACCCAGATGGTACAAGGATCCGCAATATCGATCGCGCATTGTCAGGGAGCCGAGAACTGTACTTAAGGAAATGGGACTCGATCTTCCTGCAGATTTGGAAATCAGGATCTGGGATTCAAGTGCCGAGGTAAGATATATGGTGTTACCGCAGCAACCGGAGCACAGCCTTGGAAAGTCCGAACAGGAGTTGGCACAACTTGTTACGCGTAACTCGATGGTTGGGGTGGAATCCCTGTGAGCAATGAAATGGAACTTGAGGATGGGCTTGCGCCACCCATGGCAAATGGCGAGCTGTTATTTGAAGCTCCCTGGCAAGGTCGTGTATTTGGTATTGCCCGCGTTTTGAGTGAACAGGGCTATTTCCCGTGGGATGATTTCAGGGAAGCTTTGATCAATAAAATCTCGTATTGGGATCAGTCTCATCGCGAGCATGATCCTTATGCGTATTACGACCATTTCCTTGCGGCACTGACTGACCTGCTTTCAAGAAAAAAGCTATTCGACTTCTCCGAACTATTGGACAGGGATGAACAATTTCGTGTTCGACCCCACGGGCACGATCATTGATTTGGGTTCTGGTTGATCAGAGGTTCCCGGGTCTAAATCGCAGCATTTTTTGTTTCGTCCAATCGGTGACTACTTTCTGAAGTTCCGGAAACGGCAAGACCCCCGGGTTGAGAACTGCGTCGTGAAATTCACTCAGGATAAAATCTTGTTTGAGAACCTGATTGCTTTCTTCTTGCAGTTTTTCAAATTGCAGGCGTGCAAGCAGTGGCGCTGAAAATGTACCAGGCTTATGGCTGGCCACCTGAATGGAATTTTTCAATCGGGTAACGGGATAGGGTGAACTATCCATAGCAAATTTAGTCGCTTGTTCCGCCGACCAGTTCTCAGTGTGGAGACCAATATCTGCGATGGCGAGGGAGATAACCATGGCTTCGAAATACGCGCCCGCCAGTTCGGAGTCGGGATGTTGAAAAAATTGCATCCGGTTCAGATTGGAAGTTACGTAGGCTGCCCAACCTTCCACATAGCCCGGTATTGAAATGATCGACTGGATTTCCAATGGCCTGATACTGCTGATTGTATGCATTCCCGGGACACCGTAATAAGATGCGACACTCTCGACGTCGTACAATGGAAGTTGATTCATGTCGCCGACGTCAATGTTGAGCGTTTTTGTTGCCGTATTGTAGACAAATAATAGTTTGTCCTCACGATCTTCAATTCCCTCTAGTATGAATTCACTGTGCCGTACCAGGTACAAAGGAGGAATGAGTCTCTCGATTTTTGTCAAGGAGTCGACAATAAGGTCCAGATATTTCTGCCTTCCAGCGTGAGTGTTGGGCAGATAGTTTTCGGGATCATTTCGCGGGGTTTCAAAAAGAGGTTTTAGCGATGCTTGTTCCGGTGTTCCCGTGAGTAGACGAATTTTAGTGTGCAGTGTTGAAAGTTTGTCGTGAGCCTGCGCTGAAAAGTCTGCTGCATCCGATGAAAGGGAAGTTTCGAGGTTGAGCTTCTCCATGTATGAAAGCTCAGTTTTCGCTAAGTCCGATTTACTGATTTCTGTATGCCATAGATATTCGAAGAGTCGCAGCTGACGCTGGTTGCCAGCGGACAATTTGGAAACATCCAGTGACTGATTCAGCTTACGTCTATGTGTATCGACTAGATGAAAGCGTTCATCCTTGCTGGCTGCTTTAATATCATTCAATGCCAGATGCAGGAGTTTCTCTGCCAGCTTGTTTTCAAATCTATCAATGATGCTGACAGTGTTTCGAGTAATTGGAACAGATGCAGATCTTTTTTTTGTATCGACTGCAGCGCATGAGACTGCAAGGAAGAGAATCGCTAGCTTGAGAATACGGGTGGGGTTAAGCATATCAGCCGCGATCTAACTGACTTGGAGAGACTGTCTGATTTGATCGGTAACCCGCTCAAGTTCCTTCAACCTTGATTTGCACTCCATAATCTCCGAGATGACTTCTGTTTTGTAACTTTCATCGTTAATACTCTTCAGGTTAACCAGGATGTTGAGTTCGGAAGACCTGATTGTTGTCTCAATTAGGATAGCTATCATACCAGTGTCTGTAATAAGATTTTTATTGCCCCTTTGTAGTAGTGTTAGGGTGTCATCAATCAGTGAATTTGCCAGCACCATCATTGCCCGGGGAGCTTCAGCCGCTTGTAGCAGGGACGACTGGATGTTTACTTCACGTCCGATTTCATTTTTTGGCTGTTGGTACGCGGCCATGACCATGTTGAAAGCTTCGATGTCTGCCTGGGCGAGGTTGAGGAAAGACGCACGTGCCTGCTGTGCGCGATTGTCCATTTGGGTTGCGTCTTCAAAATTCGTGGAGAATTGGCAAACCATGGAGATAAGGGCGCATCCGTGCGCGCCGGTGATCGCGGCCACTGCGCCGCCACCTGGAGTTGAAGTTTTCGCCGCAAGAGAATTAAGAAATGATTCGATGGAATTTGTCTGCAGATTGGTACTCATGCACGGCTTACTTGATGAAAATTCATGAATAACCGTAAGGTGTTGCGCATACACATAGCGACAGTCATTGGTCCGATTCTTGGTATATAAATATCAGCGTGGGTTCCGATATTATCTTCAAAATTGGGGACGCTGGAAAAATTAAGGCAGATTGTATCTTCATGAACTTCATCGCTACCTATTTTTTTAAAGGAATCGGAGGGAACCCCGGTGATGACAATATCAGACTCCAGTAAAGCCTGTTTCCTTGTGATACTGGATTCGCTCGGTACGGCGTCCACAAATTCAAGTGGACCATTAATGTCAAATGAATGCACCTTTGCGCCATCGTTAGACATCATTACCGCCAGGGGCCTGCCGATAATCTCGCTGCGATTGAAGATAGTTACCACTTTCCCCTCAATAGGTCGGCCCGAATCAATGGCGTACGCTCCTATTTCCGTCAGCATCTTTATGATTGCGAGTGAGGTACAGGGCAATATTGCTTTTCGCGACTCATCTCCGGAGACAGCCATGCGATCGTTGGCGACTATTTTTCGTGTCCAGTAGGTACTACCTGCCTCGATATCTTTCATGAAGTCGACCTGGTTGCGCAGATAGTCATCGTGCTGGTTGTTGAAAACGGGAAAGTAGATAAATATACCGTGAATGCCCGGTTCTTGGTTTGCTGCGTTGATTGCATTTTCCAGTTCCAGGCGCTCAACCTGGCGGAGATCATAGTCAATCCCGACGGTGTCAAATTTCTCCTTTGTTGCCCTCGCATAGCTAAGGGAAGGTTTGTCGTCTGAGGCTATCAGGCCGACGACGTTGAGTTTTACACCTAAATGCGTAATGTCGTTGCGGACCTCTTCTACGTACTTCTCAGCGAGAATAGCCGGATCCAGTATCTGCCGTGATCTGTTCAAAGGCTCAGCTGTCATATTTTTTTTTCGTAATGGAGCCCAGATAACCCTTGTGGTGACGCATGCCATAATCTTCTTTGGTGAAGTTTTTGAGCTCCATCAGGGTCAGGGCGATGGCATCGCTGATCGCCAACATTACGGCTATGGTTGCGCTGGGAGTTATTTTTAGTGGGCATGGCTCTTCAATATCTGGTCCCATATCGAGGACAATTTCGCTCAATTCCCTGATTGGAGAATCTACATGGGATGTAATGCCGATGATGCTGTCGATTCCGAGGTGGTGTGCGATCTCCAACATTTCGATAACTTCATTGGATTTACCGCTGGTGGAAAATGCGACGATACAATCGCCTACATCCAGCATACCAAGATCGCCGTGCCCCGCTTCGGCAGGATGGATATAAAATGCAGGCGTACCCGTTGAAGACAACGTCGCCGCGAACTTGTGAGCGATAAATCCAGCCTTGCCGATACCGGTAGTTACCACCCGCCCCTTGCAGGCAAGCAGTTTGTTTACTGCATCCTCAAACGCATCGGTAATATGAATGGCGCTAATAGCTGCCGCTTCGCTCTCGATAACACGGGACATTTTCTGCTTAATGTTCAGCTGCTTGTTGTCCAATTAGGCATCCTTGGCAGTGATTGCGCGCTATTATACGTCAAGCCACTATTGGTGTAGTGCCTGATTAACTACCTGACCCCCTATTCACTGCTTAGCCAGGGTTTAATCACAAGCCTAGGTGTCCTGTTGCAATAGGACTGATACCTCACATCATCACCCCATCTTTTATTGGATCTTGCTTCTAGCATTCTTACTCCACTGATGTACGTTAACAGTACAAAGACAAATATCGGCGAAATTAAAGTCATATACTGCCACCCTGACAACATCGGCGAAGCAGCAACGGCAATGCCTGTCCAGAGCATGATTTCTCCAAAGTAATTAGGGTGACGCGACCATGCCCATAAACCATGAGTGATGAATTTGTCAGAGTTATCCGGATGCTTTTTAAAGGTGCGTTTTTGTTGGTCGGCAATAACCTCAATAGAAAAACCAACCAGCCATATCACGATACCGAGCCCAAGAAACACATCAAATGGAAAGGGCTTCCCGGAAGTCATCGCCGCAAGACCCGCTGAAAAAGTGACAAGCACCCATAGTCCCTGGACCGTCCAGGTCATTAGGAATCGAAAAAAGTCAGGTTTTATTGACCTAAATCTCCTGTCCTGGCCATCCGCACTGATTCTGAGAAACAGGAACGTCCCCAAACGAACTGCCCAGATCATAACCATAAGACCGATCAAGATGACACCAGGTTCGTTAGCTCCTGAAAGATAAATTGCACATAAAGCAAGCGAGATGTACGTGAGGCTGCCTGTAACATCGAAGTACTTTTCTGTTTGGAAAATGAAGGCGGGGAAAAACATCAGCCACTGGATCAAGAAAGCAAAAACAGCACAGAGTAGAAACACGGGAACCCCTTCAACGACTGATCCACCCTGACTACCAGCAAAACCGATTGCAAGAGCAACAATCAAAGATCCCAGAATCCCGCCAAAAGACACCAGGTTTTCCTTCGTCTGACTATTCATATTAACCACCTTTCCAAATTCAATTCTGCCATGCGCCAATCAGGCTAACTTACTCTTCAGCCAATTCTCTTTCTCCAGCCATCGTTCCTGAAGCCATTCAGCAGGTTCTCTAACCTGGCTCATAGTGAAATGGTTAATTTTTACTTGCACTTTTTTGACGCTGCCACCTAAGCACCGCCAACAATTCTCATCTCCATCTCGGTAGAAGACGGATACGTCTATTACTTGTGTATCCGGCGAAACTGATTCCTGGATCGCCCTGAAACCACCTGATCTTGTTTCGAGCAAATTTTCATACCTGGAGTCTTGCCGCACTCTTTTTTTTTCTGTGAACCTCGTGCCTTCAGGGAAAAACAGTAATGCACCACTTTCCTCAGCCTGTTTTCGCGAGGCTTCTCGAATCACACCCAGGTCTTTTACGCGTTGCATGCCCCCGGATCGATCCAGTCTCGGGAAACCCATTACGAGACAAATCCAACCCACTACCGGTACCCAAAGTAGTTCCTTTTTTACAACGAATTTCAGAATCGGACCATTGCAGGTAAAAAGTGCCTGGAGAACAAAGATGTCGAACCAGCTTCGATGATTACTGATAACAACTGGAGCATCGCCAGGGCTTAACTGCTGCAACGTCCCACTAGCGTCATCACAATCAATCTCGATCTTTACAACATGACGTAGCCACCAGGTGTCTACTCTCACCGCCAATCGGTATACAACGTCAACGACCGGGAATGTGAAATTTTTTGAAGACGGAATGATCATCCTGATGATCGCCATCACTGCAAGCAACGGTAACCATAACAACAGATTTAGTGTTATGAACGTAAATGAAAATACACTCAGCAGATGATTTGAAAAATGTAGTTTCACAGCAGCCATATCCGTGGTACACCCGGGTACTGCAAACAGTTTATCCATTTTGCGATAAATCAGCCATGGATCACAGCAACTAGCTATGCTGGATTGAGTCGGGGGTTCAAGTTTCAGAGATTCTGATCAGTTGCTTAGTCACTTCCCTGATGTGGGGATGGTAAGCGAATAATTCATCGATTCGCAGCACCGGGAGCCAGCGATGGCCCAGCAGATAATGTGCATCCTCAACCAGCCTTGTTTCATCATTGGCAAGTGTGGCAGCGAACCAGTGGGTCGTGCAGTCGTAAATGACAGCGTTCCAGCGGTAGAGATAATTAGTAACCATTCTGGCTGCAGGATGCAGCGCCACGAGATGACCGGTTTCCTCAAGTGTCTCCCTGATGGCGGCCTCTTCCGGGGTTTCGTTTTCTTCTATTTCACCGCCCGGTAGTGACCACATTCTCTTGCGTGTAGCCGGGTCCTGGAGTTCAATGGTAAGGAAATCCTGTCCTTCAAGACAAACTACTGTTGCTCGAGTTCTTTTCTGGGTATGCATCTATTGTCTTTACCGCCAATCGCTCATCTGATCGATGAGTCCTGATCTGCCTGACTTAAAATCCAGTTATCGACCTGTTTGTTTAGCGCTATTTTGTCGTTGGCACCAACGCCGACGGGGTCAAATCGCCATCGGTTGTGAATCCCTAGCAGGGGAAGTAACTCAGGCTTTTGGATTCTGATTAACCAGCGCCTGAGAACTTCTCCCCTATAACGTTTCAACCCTTCTTCGGATAGGTAATCCTCGATTTTGAAAAATGGTGATTCCCTTCCGGGTAACCATGAATCGTTTTCCTCTTTTTCCTTATCGGAGATGATGACTTGTTCGCTGGTCGCAATCCGCCAGA
This sequence comes from Gammaproteobacteria bacterium, assembly GCA_027292925.1. GTDB lineage: Bacteria > Pseudomonadota > Gammaproteobacteria > Pseudomonadales > Azotimanducaceae. The sequence goes on along the minus strand of JAPUGI010000215.1, from coordinate 6,362 downwards.
GCAAAATTAGCACCAAGATTCCGCCGATGACGTAAAGCTCAAACTCATAGTCCTCAATCTTCTGGTCATTCCACCATAGGCGAAACATAAACGAATAATTCGCAAAAAAATCGAACACGGGTTGTAACAAGTTAGCATTATTATCTTCTTCGGCAAGCCATACATGAGGTGTGGTATCCACTACCCGCCAATCACCTCCGACATAGGCAATTGCCCAGGCATGGGCATGGCGTTGCCTTACAATGTACATACCAAGCGCCCCGTTGTATTCCTGTACCGAGTAGCCGACTACGTAACGAGACGGCACGCCCATTTGTCTTAGTAGCAGGGCTGTCGCACTGGCAAAATATTCACAGTGGCCTGCCTTTCGGCTATAAAGGAAATGCTCGAGTGGATTGCTCTCAACTCTAACTTCCTGGAACAGGCTGTATTTAAAGTCGGAGAAATAACCCTGGATAAAGGCAATAGCATTTTTTGCAGGATAATTCGCCCTGTCCACAATTCTCGATAACAACTCCACATGCTCTTCATCAAGATAGAGGTCGATCTCTCCCGGTGGACCGTAAAGCGGGCTTCCAAGTGAATATTTGATGTCAAAATAAGGACTGGGTACCAGACCGTTGCCCTGGATCGCACCGTACTTGTTCAGTTTTACTTCCAATGCAGGCAGGTTATGGATTTCGGACAGAGAAACAGGCACTGGCACAAGAGAACTCTCACGGCTAAATTCCAGGTAAATCCTGGCAGCATTCTCTTCGGGGCTGGTATCCGAAAAACGCCAGGTAAAATCGTCTTCATGGGGAACAGCGGAAAAGCTCGTTTTCCACACGGCCCATTCCATGGAGGTGCCGGTGCTGGAATAATCGTAACTGGCTTCGTGCAACAGATCTGGGAAACTTTGATCCCCGATGGGTTTAATTCGAAACAAGATGGAATCCGAGAGTTTTAAGCGGCCAACCTTGCCCAGTGCGGTTCTTGTTTTTAATGGATCGGTTCTTTGCGTTATCCAGTTGGCGATCCATTGTTCCGATTTTGCTTTGACGACCAGATGAGCTTCACGGATCACCTGGTGGGTAAATCCGGCGCTAATGAAAGTGATGCAAACTGCCAGGATCCAGATTCCCGTTTGGTAACGTGTCGAGCGTAGAGGAAATAATGACCAGAAGACTGCAAACGCTGCGAGGGGGAAGAAAAGTGAGTAATCATTTGTATTGAAGCCTGCGGCTAAAATGCACAAACCCAGGAGCAGGTAATCCATGTCCCAGGATTGTTGTACGGGTTCCTTCTGCCTCCGCAACGAGTAAATAAGAATATCCATTGTCATCTTCTCGGTCGTGCTGTAGGCCAACACTATTACCAGGGGGGAAAAGAGAATAGGCAGCCACTGAATAAGTGTAGTGATGAAGTGGTAGGTCCTAGCATTGAGGAAAAGGAAGATGATCATGCCTACCATGGCAACACTGGTCAGGTCTGCGACCAGGTAAAGGTCTTTCTTGGTGAGTGCCCAACGTCGGTTCTGGAAGTACCTGGCTTCGAGGATGACCGCAATCGGAAGCGCAAACCAAATAAGGTCTGCCTGGATCCCCCATGCCAGGATGGCGAGTCCCTGGATGATCCTTGGCTTCACAGGTTTGCCAACCTCTCGGCTATATCATGGATAGGTAATACATTCGCCTTTGCTGGAACGTTCGTCAGTTCGTCTTTATCCGCTGTCACGATAAACAATGCCGTAGGGATGCCAGCAGAAGACAGGCTGTTAAGAAGTTGCTGGCGTGATTCATCCCAGCCTGGAAGGACAAGGATGCAGCCGCTCATCAGTTTGCGGTGGCTTGACATGGTTTCCTTTAGTCTTGCGGCTGCCCCATGGCATTTCTCCAGCGTCGCAAGCGCTTCCAGTTGATGGTTGACCTGCGCGTAGCCCCGACCAGCGGTAACAATTTGAGCTGTTTTGGATACATAGACCAGGTCCATCAGTCCGTCAGTATTTTCCATCTGCAACAGCAGGCTTGCAGCGACTGACACCGTTTCCTCCAGGAGTTCTGCGTCCTGCGTGTCCGTATCTAGTACCAGCGCCTGGCGGACGAAAAACTCGTCCTGGAATTCTTTTACGACGGGCTTGTCTCGTTTGGCCGTACTTGCCCAGTGAACTTTTCGCATTGAGTCTCCATCCCTGTAGTCGCGCAGGGACACAAACTCATCTGATTCGCCGATAGACCAGGTTGAATTGACACCCCCGGGCTGAAAATGCCTGCCGCCGGGCAGTTCAAATGCTTTTGATACCGCATATCGCCTGGGTAGCACCATGAGTTGGTCGTGTTGATTAAAGTTCGTCAAGGAAAAATTCAGGCCAAAAGGATCCGGACTGAGTAAGGTCGTTGAGGTGAAATTGACAATGCCGCGGCGTAGGGGAAGTGCTTCCATTCTTGTGTCAGCGGTTGCTTTCAGGCTGATCTCGGGAACGTCCCCTTGTTTAATAACAATGCCCGTGTTACGGCGCTGTAACCAGACAAACCGGTGGAAACCTATCCATCGATCGTAAGCGTTACGGGTTTCCTCTCCGGGTTCGCGTTCGTCCTTAAACTGTTTGAAATCCGGAGCAACAATTCGTGGGTTGTCGACGAGTTTCAGGTCACGCTCAATGTGGCTCCCTTCGTTTGAAACAGCGATGAAATATTCGAAGGTTTGACCAGCAGTTGCGTATTTTGGCAGGCGTCTCCTGACACTGACCTTCGGTGGCAGAACCCGCAGGGACAATCTTGACACAATGATCAGGCAGAGCAGTAAGGCAAACACTTGGTAGACCAGGGTCAGGTTAGTGTCAACACCTATGGCGGCACAGATGACTGCACTTATCTGTATAAACCTGCCTCTTTCTGATGTACGACGAGAGGCTCTCTGGCTGGCCCGCGATAGCCTGACAAAACCTGGAAAGATAAATTCCCTGAACATGCTAGTGTCTCGAAATCATCCCGGTCAGGCTGGAACAGGAATGTCTTGCATGATTTCCACGACACATTCGGCAGGATCTGCACCTGAATACTGTGACTCGGGGTCAAGTACCAGTCGATGGGCAATAACTGGGACCGCCAGTTCCTGGATAATGTCCGGTGTGACGAACTCCAGACCCTCAATCAGTGCGAGAGCCTGGGAACACTTCATCATGGCAATTCCTGCTCGCGTGCTTGCGCCCATTTGAATACCCGGGTGTGCACGTGTCGCACCGATAAGGTCAACGATATAGTGCTTAAGTTCTTCCGATATTCGAACATTTTTAGCTGCGTTCCTGATAGATCTCAGATCTTCGAGATCGGTGCAGGGTTCAAGTTTGGTCAGCGGGTGTTCGTGTCTTTGTGAATCGATGATTTGTACCTCTTGCTCCCGTGATACATAACCCAGTTTGAACCGCATGGCAAAACGATCCATCTGCGATTCTGGCAGCGGGTAAGTGCCATGGAACTCCACTGGATTCTGGGTGGCGATAACAAAAAACAATTCATCCATTTCAATGCGGTCTCCCTCCACGCTGACCTGGTTTTCCGCCATGGCTTCGAGTAAAGCTGATTGCGTACGTGGAGAAGCGCGATTGATTTCGTCCGCCAGTAAGATCTGGGTAAAAATGGGTCCTGGTCGAAATCTAAAATCCTGGCTGTGTTGATCGAAAACGGAGACCCCAAGGATGTCTGATGGCAAAAGATCAGGCGTAAACTGTATGCGCTTGAAGTCCGCGTTAATTGAAGCTGCCAATGACTTTGCCAGTGTTGTTTTACCGGTACCGGGCACATCCTCGAGCAATACGTGGCCACCGGTAAAAAAGGCGGCGAGTAACCACCTGATACTCTCGTTGTCGCATGTTATGACGGTCTCAATATTGTCCCTGAGCTGTGTTACAAGAGCACCTTCCCTGGAAGGATAGATATCTGGCTGGTCTGAAGCCATTAGGGATCCTGACTTTTATGCGAATTTGTAGCGCTTGTATCATCACAAGCGGAACGATGTACGTCAACTTTCCTGGGACCATGGGCGGGCACTGTGACCGGTTGAGCCCTTTAAAAATGCGGTCCGTAAGACAGTAAAGACTCAAGATCATTGTTCAGGTTCAGTTCACCTTGATTGGTGATACTGCTGTTTAGAACAGGAGGAACCTCAATGCCCAGCGCTGCAGTCCCAGAGCTTCACCCAAGTGGCAGATTTAAGCACTCGATGACAAATACCGTCATTGTCTGGCCATCTCGGATTTCGGCCTGTATTACAATTTTTCCTTATGAATCAATGACTTATGTATGACAGAAACTTTTTGGCACGACCTGTGCACCGCTTATATCAACAGCATATACAGGCACAGGTGTTTCGAAGTTAGAAAGGAGTCATCATGGATAATCGCACACTACAGTTGGAGAATCTCGCTTTTGCTGGTACGGCAGGTGTTAGCCGGAATAACAGAGCATCAGGCTTTACACCGGCATTTCTGGACAAAAAAACAGGTCTGATTGAGATCTCAAGATTCAAGAATGGACAACCTTCGCCGACGCATATCATCAGTTGGTTGCCATCGAGTTGGGCTAGCAGACTTGCCAGCGACGGCTCTGTGGAAAACCTCAAACCCGGGATCATCGCAGGATTTGTTCGTGACGGTGTTTTTTATACCCGTGAGCAAACAGCAGAACTGTAAACAGAGTCTACAGCGTGTCCGCTATAGAAAGAACGTCAGATCGATCCCGAGACTAATCACTATACCGAGAACACCCACACGTAGCAGGTTCCTGTGGTGATGTTCCATCTTATCAACACGTGCGTCCAGCACTTCAAACCGGGAATTGAGTTTTTCCGTCGCCTGCTTTCCAATCTCTTTTAGCTGTCCCATCATATCATGGCGTCCCGCCATGGCATTTCCCGCCAGCGTAGATGTAGAGGCAATACACGCGGTCATCGCATGTCGAAGAAAATTCCTGCGTTCCATGAACTTGACCCCGATCCAGATATCTTAATTCTAGCAAGAATATACATCTGTGTTTTACGATTTCGACTCAACACCTGAACTGTTCGCTAAAGCGACTCTGGAATGGCAGAATTCCCAGGCATCTTCCTCTTGAATGGTATGAATTCAAAAAGAATGATTCAAATGTACTGATGAGGTCTAACTATGAACCTACCCGCTAAAAGCCTGGCGATGGTGCAAACCGACAAACGCGAAATGACACCTATGGATATTGCAATTCCGGACATTGATGATGCATCCGCACTAATACGAATTGAAGCATGTGGAATTTGCGGCAGTGACTATGAACAATTCGAAGGTGTTCTGCATACGCCCATGCCTGCCATTCCTGGCCACGAACCCCTGGGTGTGATTGAAAAAATTGGAGATATAGCAGCACAGCGGTGGGGAGTGGATAAGGGTGACAGGGTGGCAGTGGAGACAATGTTGTCATGTCGACACTGTGATCCATGCCTTAACGGAAGATACCATCTGTGCGATAACCGAAAAATATACTCGTACATTCCACTGTCGGAAGATCCAGGACTTTGGGGGGCATATTCGCAATACATGTTTTTGCATGCCAACACGATTGTGCACAAGATAGATCCGGATTTACCGCCTGAAATTGCGGTTATGTTCAATCCACTTGGAGCCGGATTTCGTTGGGCGGTGGAAATGCCGCAGGCCGGACCTGGAGATACGGTAGTCGTTATGGGACCGGGGCAAAGAGGACTGGCGAGTATAATCGCTTTACGCGAGGTTGGGGTTGAAGACATTATTGTGACCGGACTTGCAGCCGATGCAAAGAAATTGGAATTGGCCAAATTCTACGGCGCTAAATACACCATTGATGTTGACAATGAAAATCCTGTTCATCGCGTTAAGGAGATTACCTCCGGTAAGGGTGCGGACATTGTGGTCGATGTATCATCCTATGCGACCAAACCTGTCGCAGATGCGTTGCACCTGGTAAAGGCAGGAGGAAAAATCATGCTAGCCGGAGTGAAGGGCTTTAAACCGGTGGAGGATTTTGTGTCCGACCTGATCGTAATGAAAGAAGTGACCGTCCAGGGCGCCATAGGAGTTACTTCAACCGGATATAAAAAAGCTATCAAGTTGATAGAGTCAGGCCGAATTGATTTATCTCGAATGCATACCCATGATTTTGGTCTGGAAGATGCAGAACTGGCGATCAGGACACTAGCCAGGGAAGTTGAGGGTGAAGAATCGATACACAGTTGCCTGATACCACCAGCATGAAATGGCAGGCAGAACAGCCCTGAGCGGCTTGTAATAAACAGCCCTGAGCGGCTTGTAATAAACAGCCCTGAGCGGCTTGTAATAAACAGCCCTGAGCGGCTTGTAATAAACAGCCCTGAGCGGC
>JAPUGI010000214.1 GCA_027292925.1 Gammaproteobacteria bacterium | reverse complement strand
GGTGTTCCTCATCGTCATGGGCTGGTCCATCTACGCTGGCCTAAAAACACCGAGCGATCATTTCGGGGAAATGGTTGAGCAGGAACTTGAGCACACAATTCCCCTTAAACAGGCTGTCCTGTATCTGGTACTCGGTCTTATTATGTTGGTCATCAGTTCACGTATTATGGTCTGGGGCGGGGTAGAAATTGCGACTCAACTTGGGGTCAGCGATCTGATTATCGGACTGACAATCGTCGCCATAGGAACATCGTTACCGGAACTCGCCGCATGTATCGCGGCTGTCAGAAAAAATGAACACGACCTTGCACTTGGAAATATCATTGGTTCGAATATGTTCAATACATCCATCGTCATTGGAATAGCTGGAACCATTTCACCAACCATGCTGGAACCCGATATTCTCACTCGCGATATACCGGTACTCATCGTCTTGACGATGGTCTTGTTTATAAGCTGCTACGGATTTCGAAGTGATGCTCCAGGCAGGGTCGATCGCTGGGAAGGTATATTATTAATTGCTGGTTATGTTGTTTATAACGTTACCCTGGTGCTCATGGCTGCATCATAGAAAAGGCAGCTGACCTTATCAGAGCTACTTAAATATATGCACTTCAAGGTCTCCGTTCTTATCAATAGCCGCCCGGTACATGCCGGAAGAATTAAACGAGAAAACAACATTGGCTTGGGAGTCGATACCGATAATCCCTCCATCGGCTTGCATATTCTTTAGTTTATCCATTACGACCTCATCGGCTGCCTGTTGTAACCCGATACCCTTGTACAAAACCCGAGCGCAAATATCATGGGCGACCACGGTACGAATAAAGTATTCACCATGACCGGTAGCTGAAACACCGCATGAACTATTATCAGCATAGGTTCCAGCGCCAATAATCGGTGAGTCACCAACTCGCCCGTACTGCTTGTTTGTCATACCTCCGGTTGATGTCGCTGCTGCTATGTTGCCATCCCGGTCAATGGCAACGGCACCTACAGTACCTAACATATTGTCGCCAGCTTCAAAAATATCTGAACTATCTTCCGACAAGGCGGTATCAACCGTCGCCTCCCTGATCCTTTGAAGCTGTCGCTTGCGTCGCTCCGTGTGGAAGTAGCTGTTGTCAATCAACTTGTATCCAAGTTCACTGGCGTATGTCTCAGCACCTTCGCCGATTAGCATGACATGGTCAGAATGATTCATCACGTCACTCGCAAGCCTGATCGGGTTTCTGATGTGCCGTACACCTGCAATCGCACCAGCCTTCAGTGAGTTACCTTCCATAATAGACGCGTCCATTTCCACCTCAGCTTCATGAGTGAAAACCGAGCCTTTACCTGCATTAAAAAGTTCTGAATCTTCCATCACAATCATTGCTGCAACAACAGCATCGGTACTACTGGCTCCGCTTTTTTTGGAAGAATGGGCGAGTGCCTCATATCCTGCGCGAACCGACTCTTCCAGTTTCTGCCTGTAAGTGGCTTCAACTTCTTGCGTCATTTTTTCTCGTCGAATAGGTCCAGCGCCGCCATGGATGGCTATCGCGATTGGCCCGGCATTTACCATGGGAACACTCCACAGAATTGGTAACAGTACACTATCATGTCATTATGACTCAGAAATCTGAGTCATCCTGAGCGCAGCCGAAGGATCTCGTAGGACATAACATCTGCTAGACAAACCAGGATGAAACATTTCTAAAAGAAATGTTTAACCTTGTCTTTATAGGAGCGGCTCATTTTTATGGTAGCGCCGTTGGACAAAATCAAGTGGAACTCACCATTAATGTGGGAACACACTTTTTTTACGCGATCCAGGTTAACGATTGTGCTGCGATGCACCCGCTGGAAATTTGTAGGATCTAATTGATTTTCCAGATCCTTCATGGTTACCCTCATAATGTGCGTCTGCTCGTTTGCATGAACGCACATATAGTCACCGGCAGCATCCACCCAGTCGATATCTTTGGCATCTACCAGTGTGGTTTCCCCTCCATCTTTGATCGCGATGCGCTCAGGATAGGCCCGACTGCCAGTTCGTTCTTTCAATAGCTGTGCAACAGAGATTTCCGATTTTCCTGTAATACTGATAATCAAATCCAGCAATCGTTGTTTATCAGTTACCTCATCCTTCTGCGTCGCCCTTCCCCGGGCTCTTTGAATCGCAGCTTTGAGTCGATCGGAGTCAATAGGTTTTAGTAAATAGTCAACGGCGTGAACATTGAACGCTTCGACCGCATACTCGTCAAAAGCGGTAACGAAGATAATAAGGGGCATGTTGTCTTGTTGCAGATTCTCGATCACATCGAAACCGCTCATCCCAGGCATCTGAATATCAAGCAGCATCAGGTCGGGTGCATGTTCTGCTATGGCAGCAAGCGCCTCCCTGCCGTTTGCACACTCGGCAATAACTTCTATCCCTTCAATATCTTTCAGGCGGAGTTGCAATCCTCTGCGAGCGAGGGATTCATCATCAACAATAATGATTCTAAAAGGTGAAACTGAACTCGCCATTACTCCGTCTCGAAAGGAATTCGAATTTCTATCTTGAGTCCATGAGGTAGCGCAGCCCCAAATTTACACGAATGACGTTCGCCGTACATCTGCATCAGGCGCTCCTTTGTGTTCGCCAATCCAACTCCCTTGAAGTCCGGCAACTTTCCACTTTCTGTGGCGATACCGGGACCATCATCGATCACCTCAAGTAACAGATCTCCGGCAAAGACTTTTCCAAGAATACTAATCTTACCGCCATCTTCCCTGTTCGCAACGGCATATTTGATTGAATTTTCTACCAGCGGCTGCAGAAGTAAGCTTGGCACCAACCCTTTCCGGGCATCCCCTTCGATATCAATGTGAACATTCAGCCTGTCATCAAAACGCACCTTTTCGATCTCAAGATACAATTGCATGGTATTGATTTCATGCTCCAGATCCACTTTCTGCATTGCGTCCTTATCCAGGGAATAACGCAGAAAATTACTCAATTTGGTGACCATGGCGTTGGCAGTATCCGTGTCTTTATCCAGGATCAGCGTCGAAATGGCGTTCAACGTATTGAAAAGAAAATGCGGGTTTAGCTGGTAACGCAGCATCCGCAATTGGGATTCGTGGGCAAGTGATTCTGCACGAATGCTTTTTTCTTTCTCTTGTTGCAACAGCCTATAGAACTTGAGACCGAAATAGAGACCACTCCAACACAATAACAAGAAGTATGAATAGCCAATCCAGCCTTCGAAATATGCGGTGTAGCCATACTCTTCGACGCTCCTGAATTCATTGAAGTAGTAGAATTGAGAATAATTCTTGACCGCCTGCCAGATGGGTGCAAATACACCGGATACACCTATCACTGTGATTGCCCGAACATAGACCGGGAGTTCCCAAACTGCCTGGTAAACATATCGCAACACGGTTGTCAGCACGAGTCCGGCAAAGGCATCCACACACAATAGCAGTATGCGCTCAAACGGCTGCCCCCAATAAGCGTCCCGCAACGCAAATAGAGTGACCCAACCTGTCCAGCCGATCAGCTGTAGGGTCCAAAATTGATAATGACGATTCTGTGAAAGTTCGGCGAGTTGCATAGTATCTTGAAAAACAGACCTTTTATCGGAAATTATTTTGGCGGATTGTAGATGAAATACTCTATCTTATAGGCTCGTCGGACTTAATTATCTTTCGTTCTGCCGCAGTTTTTCTCAACCAATGCCAATGGCGGCCCGGGAATTCCAGTGCTACTATGGTTTTCCCCCCTTTCAACACGGTAGCCAGGTGAGTGAAGAAATATTCAGAGTAGCTTTTAGTGGTGTTACTACTGGTGAGTATAATCTGGCGACCACAAAGGTAAGATTCCAAAAGCTGTTCAGGCTCGCACCTGAAAAAGTCGAGCGCTTATTCAGCGGTAAAAAATATATCCTCAAGGACCAAGTCGTCGAAGAGGTTGCAATAAAGTTTGCCATTCGTATAGCAGAAGCTGGCTGCGAGTGTTACATCGAATTTTTATCTGAAGATGCAATCGCGTTTGGAACAAGAAAATTTGAGGAGAGACGACGAGGAGAGCGCCGGGTTCAATTCAGGCGAGGCCCCAGACAAGGCGCCGAGGTTCCGGACCGGAGGATTCTCATTGGCAGAAGGAGAACTGATCAGCCGATTGCAGTTGAAACGCAGACGGCTGCTAGCTAGTTCCTGCACTAGCCCACTCGACGTTCAAATCCAGACCAAAACAAGCTAGTTCCTGAACTAGCCCACTTAAAGTTCAAAATCCGACAAAAACAAGCTAATCAGGCAATTTGACGGTCACCCGAATCTCAACATGTGCGCCAGGTACCAGGAGTTCTGTTATTCCAATTGCAGTCCATGCTGGCCAAGGTTCGCTGATATATTGGTCCCTGATTGACGTAAACTCGGTAATATGAGAGTGGAAATCGACGTGATAGGTCGTACATTCCACGATATCACTATATCCGGCCCCCACCTCAGCAAGAATCTCACCAATACTCTTCCAGGCATTGTGAAATTCCTCATTCATATCGTCAGGAAGTTTCCCCTTCTCTCCGGTACCAATCACACCGGATAGAAACAAAAAGCCACCACTTTTTGTAGCCTGAGCAAAGTGCATCCGGTCATAGAAAAATTGACCAGATGGAGTGACCACAGGTTCAAAGCTCATATTAATCTCCCGGATTCAGCATTATTAAATGATACCTTAAAATAAGAAATTGTCTGGTTCTGCTATATTGCCTGACGGTTCTTCATTTTCCAGGCCAGCAGTGAAGTTTTCGGGTCGTCTCAGCGCACTTCAACGAGTTCAATACCGGCGGTATTGGCTAGGCTCTTTCGCGTCAATTGGCGCCACCCAATTACAAATAATGGGTCAGGGCTGGTTGGTGTTCAAGCTCTCGGGTTCAGCATTGATGCTGGGTTATCTGGGAGCCGCCACCGCAATCCCCGCCATAGTACTAACACTATTCGGTGGCGCACTGGCCGATCAACTCAACAAGAAAGCCGTTTTGATGGTCACTTCCCTGATTGTTGCGCTGTTGCTACTTACGCTGGCCATTGCCGATGTTGCTCATCTTGCAACTGCCTGGCTGGTCATCCTGATCGCCGCGCTTATTTCTATTGTCTCCGGGTTGGATTGGCCCACCAGGCAGTCGATATTCCCACTGTTGATTGAGCGCGAAGATATGATGAGCGCTGTGGCACTGAATTCAATTATCTGGCAAAGCAGCCGGATGATGATTCCAGCCATCGGCGGCATCCTTATAGCCTATACCGGCACCTGGTTCATATTTGTTCTCTGCGCTACTGGATTTTTTACCATGTTTCTGGTGATCTCCAGCCTGAATATCCCAACCGCAAAAATCAGCCCTGCGCCAGCATTTGCCTCGACCATGCAGAAAGTGGCGGAAGGTTTGAGATTTATCGCAACCAACAAAACCTTCCTGGTACTGATATCCCTTTCCTATGCCGGTATGTTTTTTGTCTCATCCTATATGCAACTCATGCCTGCTTTCTCCAACCTTCTCGAAGCAGGAGAAACGGGATATGGCTATTTGATATCCATTACCGGCGTGGGCTCAGTCGTTGGAACAATTCTCGTTGGGTCTTTGCAAGAGTCACGTCGTCTGGGCAGGGTTATTCTTGTTTCGGCGTTCCTGTCAGGTCTATCCGTGTACCTGTTCAGCGCCGCCACCGGTTACGCGATAACAACCCAGTATGCTTATCCACTGGCCATGGTTGCCGGATTCACCATCGCAATGTTCGTTTCAATCTTCATGATTACGTCAATGACCGTGCTTCAGCTACAAGTGCCAGATAAATTGCGCGGCAGGGTCATGGGACTGCACGGCATCACATACAGCCTGATGCCGTTAGGTGGTTTACTTACAGGGTTTGTATCAACCTTTATATCTGCACCGGCCGCGATCGCGCTGAATGCAACGGTGTATCTGGTGATAGTGATTACTATCAGTATCAGCCAGGTTCAAATTCGGCGCATGGATGGATCTGCCTTTTCTCCAGTCAGTTAGAATAACGTCTCGAAATTACGACGTTCGTTGCTGGTCCTTGACTGTTTTATTGCTGAGGCCAGAACGGGAATCCCTTCCTTAATCAAATCGTCAGGTACATGGCCGAATGCAAGCCGGATATAGGGTTTGTTCGCATAATCCACATGAAAGGCAATTCCTGGTGCAAAGAAAAATCCTTTCTCGTTAGCTGACTCGGTCAACTTCCGCATGTCGGTATCCTCGGGTAGCCTCACCCACGTGAAAAGCCCACCAACAGGATTAGACCAGACACAGATATCCGACAAGTGTTCCTGCAACCCGGCGTTGACCAAATCCCGTTTTTGCTTCAATACCGGGTTGGCGACATCGCAATGATCCCAGACACCATTTTTATAGAACTCTGCTACAACCGCTGCAGCAAAATAGTTACTTCCAGCATCAAATCGCTGGTTAACAATTTTACTGAATATCGGCTCCTTCGCTAGCAGATAACCAAGGCGAACTCCCGGCGCCAGGATCTTTGACAGTGAGCCGATGTATATCTGGTTGGGACTGTCATCCATGGCATACATTGATGGAACTTTTTTCCCTTCAAAATGCACGTCTCCGTAACAATTGTCCTCAACCAGCGGCAAGTCATATTCGGCGGCGATGCTAATCAGCTCCCGCTTACGATCCTCCGGCATGCAAGTTCCAGTCGGGTTCTGGTAAGTAGTTAACGCGTAAATAAACCGGGGTAACCGATCGGCGTCGCTTAATTCCTTCAATTTTTCGTTCAAGACATCCATACGCATGCCATGATCGTCAAGGGGAATGCCTACCATCTCAAGTCCAATCCCTTTATAGGCGGCAATTGTCCCGCTGTAGGTAAATTCCTCGGTGATAACAATATCGTCCTTACCCTGGCGCAGCGCCTGGCCAACCAGCGTGACCGCCTGCATGGAACCGTTCATGATGGCAATCTGCTCGAAATCAACTGGCACCCCTTCCCGCTTGCTCTCGCGTTCCGCCATCGCCCTGCGTAATCCCTCGTGTCCTTTGCTACTCGGATAACGATTGAATTGTTCGTGTTCAGCATCAATCGCACGGATGGCTGCCTGCTTGAATTCCTCCACTGGAAACGTTTCAGGGTTAGTTTGCCCTATTGCAAAGTCATAGATCGCCATCAGCTCGCTGCTCCTTTAAATGGGTCTCGCGCCCTCAGTGGTTATCGTAACGCTCAACGAAGCGCACGAATCTCTCCAGCCCTTCCTGTAATTTTTCATGACTCTGTGCAAAACACAGTCTGATATTCTGCTCATTACCTATTCCAAAAGTATAACCAGGCGCAACACCCACATCCTCTTCAGCCAACAGTGTTTTTGTAAATTCCAGGCTTGATCGAATACCCTCTATTTTGGGGAATGCATAGAACGCGCCTTTCGGGGGCGCCAACTTAATGCGCCTTTGTCCCCGAAAAGCATCATTCACCAGCCTCGCACCCTCTTCATACTGGGACTTCAGTTGCTGAACAATGGGCTCGCCCTGTTCCAGTGCCGAAATACAGGCGCGTTGTGCAAATACAGTGGCGCCTGTATTAAAACATTCCGACATCATTGCCCAGTGGTCAGACTGTTCAACCGGTGTGACTACCCAGCCAACCCGCCAACCGGTCATTGCCCAGGCTTTGGAAAATCCGTTGACAACAACGACAGGGTCATCATCCTTTGCAATTTCAAGAAATGATGGAGCGATATTGGCACCAAACATGTGGCGATGGTAAACCTCATCGGCAATAAGAAGGATACTACGCTCACGGCAACATGCCAGAAGCTCTTCCTGATCCTGACGGGGCATTATCCAACCCGTTGGGTTGCATGGCGAATTGACATAAATACTTCGTGTTTTGGCAGTTACCTTGTCGACTATTTCCGCCGCAGTAAGCTGCCAACCATTTTCTGTCTCTCGCTGGCGGACCATATTTATTTTCGCCCCGGTAACACGATAAGTTGCCTCTATATTCGGCCAATGGGGACTGACAATCAGCGCCTCATCTCCCTTGTTTAGCGCCATTTGTGCAGCAATGGTCACGCCGATCATTGCTGAACCGGGTACGGATATTCGACGTGGGTCGACTTCCATGGCATAAAGCGAGTCCAGGTAGGACTTGATAGCTAATCTTAACGATTCAATGCCACGAGTATGGACATAAAAAGTTTCGCCATCATCCAGTGCTTTTTTTGCTGCTTCACGGATGAAATCGGCGGTCACAACATCCCCTTCGCCAAACCATAGGGGGATTACTTTGGGATCATCGATGCGAGTAAAGGCTACAGCAGTAATACCGTTTTGCCGCAGCAAGGCAATATCAGGTCTAACACCTTTCACAGTAAATCCATACAACAGGAAATAATCGCGCTCCTTAGTGAAGTGCCCCTAAGTGGTATCCTTTGGATTGTTCCAGATATCGCGTGAGATCTTCCAGGAGCCATCGATCTGTTTCCTTAAAATCCATATATGACGACTGATGGATCTGAGGGGAGGTGCATCTTCATCCAATTTTGATCGCAAATAGCCATCAAAACCAACCCGTACATAAGCCCAATCACCAGCCATTATTACTTCGTCAACAGACGTTTCCTGGTCGAATCGAAATTTCCTGGTGAAGCCGTAGAAGGACTTTGCCTCATCATCCAGTACATCCCGGTAACTGGAAGGCATCATCCATACAGCATCATCGGTGAACAAATCGAAATACCTGTCGAAATCATCTGAACGAATAATTTCAAGTGCCTGTAGAATCAGACGCCTAACAGCGTCATCATCAATCGATACCCTTGATGAAGCCTGTGCCACGGTGTATTCCTCTGGATAACCGGGGTCACTGATATTACTGACGCGCATTCATGATGCAAGGAATTTATGTTGCCTTCGCCTCCGGCTTCTCACATCAACTCTGCTAAGGTAGGCTTGCCATCATCAGACAGGGTTAAGTTAAAGCAATGAAATTATTACGGTTTCTGGGATTTTCTCTGGTGATCTTGGTGATCATCACCGGATTATTTCTATATAAACCCCCGATTCCAGCCGATGTTGTAGACGCCAGGTATACAAGTCCTTCGTCCCAGTTCCTGATGATGGAAAATGGCTCGCGAATCCACTATCGCGATGAAGGTAGGAGGCAAGGCGAACCCATCGTACTCTTGCATGGCTCCCTTGCTTCTCTTCACACGTGGGAATCCTGGGTCGATATTCTCGGAGATGAATTCAGAATAATCACTCTCGACTTGCCCGGCCATGGGCTCACGGGTGGCGTGCCAGATAACGACTACACAACCGAGGCTTTTATTAAAGCGCTGGATACAGTCGTAAACCACCTGCAGGTACCTGAATTCGTCCTTGGCGGGAATTCAATGGGTGGGGGAGTTTCCTGGCGCTATGCACTGGTACATCCCAAAAAGGTGAAAGCACTGATACTGGTGGACGCCGGGGGTTTGCCGGAATGGTGGACGGAATTAGAGGCAACAAACGGCAATGAGGATGGGCCTCTCGTATTCGAATTGCTGGCGAAACCGTGGTTCAGGGCGATCGCCACCCGATTGGATACCTACTATCTGGCTAAATGGGGAGTTGAAGCTGCTTACAATAATTCGCCCGTGGTAACTGACGAACTGATCATGCGTTACTATGAGTTAGCGCTGCGAAAAGGAACCAGGCAAGCAACCGTGACCCGGTTCGCCAACTTCGCACAAGAATTCGACGAGACCTATGACCTTTCACAACTCACCCTGCCAACCTTAATTATCTGGGGTGAAGAGGATTCATTTATCTCGGTAGATATGGCATACAAGTTCGAGCAAGCATTGCCAAATACGGTACTGGTTACCTTTAGTGGCGTAGGTCACATACCCATGGAAGAGATTCCGGAAGAATCTGCGGAGACAGTTATAGAATTTATGCACACCTTATTATCAAAAACGATGTCAGAAAGGATCATAAAACCCACCGTAGATGCAAAGGAGGAATAATGACACAACACAAAATTGCACAAGATAATGAAGAATGGATCGCTGCGCGACAGGAGTTACTGGTCAAAGAAAAAGAATTTTCAAAGTTAGGAGATGAACTTACCGCTGCACGGCAGGCGCTTCCCTGGCGGAAAATAGATAAGGAATACAAATTTGAATCCAGTCAGGGAAAATTCACCTTAAACGATCTGTTCGCAGGTAAATCACAGCTAATTACCTACCACTTCATGTACGCACCTGGTTGGCAGGATGGTTGCAAAAGTTGTTCATTCTGGGCAGACCAATATGACACGATCAATCTTCACATTGGTCAACGGGATGTATCGCTGGCCGTTATTTCTCGCGCTCCCTGGCAGGATTTCCAGGCTTTTAAGGAGAGAATGGGCTGGCAATTTCGCTGGTTGTCATCTAGTGAAAATTCATTCAACAGTGATTTTAAGGTTTCCTTCCCGGATCAGGACACCGGGTTTTACAACTACAGGGAGGCTAGCGTCATGGAGGAGTTGCCGGGCTTGAGCGTTTTTTTTAAAGATGAGAAGGGTGACATTTTTCATACTTATTCATGCTACGCCAGAGGATTAGACCCGTTAAACGCCACCTACCAGATGCTTGACCTTGTGCCCAGTGGCCGGAATGAAGGTGACCTCCCCTTCCCCATGGCCTGGGTCAACCTCCACGACAACTACTCTTGAGAAAGTCAGTCCACGCTGGGTCGACCTGATACCAGGGCATGCCAACGCCACAAATTGCCGAGTGAGTCGTCCGGTTTCAGCTCCACCATGGCTCCGGCAAAGTCTACCGCCGTCAATAGCGTTATGTCTGCAATGGTGAAGCGATCCCCTGCCACATATTCTGAATCAGCAAATTCATCATTCAACCGTTCATAGTAGCGTCCGACGTTTGCATCACTCGCTTCCTTGGCCTGCGGAATCTGTTTAAAGGTTCCCATCCGAGCTACTATCGGACCATTAACCCAGGAAGTTCCAACCTGTGACCACAACTCAAGTTCTATCTGCCGGTTTCGCATTTCAATGTGCCCCAACTCAAACGGGTCAGCACCGAATAGGTTAGGCTCTGGATGTAGGTTTTCAATGTACCGACAAATCGCAACTGACTCAGCCAGGCACCTGCCATCATCTAACTCAAGGACCGGAATCTTGCCACTTGGATTCTTTTTCAGAAAGTCCGGGGATTTATGCTCTCCCTTGGTCAAATCGCAATTGACGAGTTCGACGTCAACGCCCTTCTCTGCCAGGAAAATTTTTACTCTCCGCGGATTGGGTGCACCCGTGTAATCATACAGTTTCATTCTCTAATCCTCATTCGGGTGATGTATTGACGCGAGTTTCTCTCGCAACCTCAAGCTAACCCGTGCTTTGTTGGGCCAGCCACTTCATGGCAATGCTTGCATGCAGGGCAACACCATGTGCCATACCTTCTTCGTTTAATATCATGCGGTTAGAATGACAAGGTGCCGCCAGTGAGGGATCATCGGGTTTGACGCCCAGGAAGAACATGGCGCCTGGCCATCTCTGCAGGAAGTAAGAAAAATCCTCAGCGCCCATCATTGGTGATCGCATTGGAATAAACGCATGCTCGCCGAGGACTTCAGTGACCGTTTGCCGCGCAAACTCTACAAATTTCGCCTCGTTGACAGTCACGGGGTAACCCTGACCGATTTCGAATTCCGCCTCCATCTCATGAGCGATAGCGATTTGCTTCGCCAGTCTCTCCATGCCTTTATGGGCTTTGCTTCTGGCCTTCTCCGACGTGGACCGCAAGGTACCAAGAACATTGGCAATCTCCGGAATAACATTTGAAGTTGTACCTGCTTCAATTTTTGTTGTCGTCAGTACAACCGGATCGAAGACGTTGATTCTGCTGGTGACAAAAGTCTGGAAGGCTTGCACGATTTCACAGGCAACCGGAATGGGGTCCAGACAATCATGAGGCATGGATGCGTGGCCGCCCTTTCCCTTGACAACCATCTCCCAGGTATCTGCAGCAGCAAGCAATGGTCCTGCCTTGCCAGTTACCTTCCCGATATCCAGCAACGGGGTAATATGGATCGCGAATACAGCATCAGGAGAATTCGGTGCTTCAAACAAACCTTCATCGAGCACTACCTTTGCCCCGAAGTGTCCCTCTTCCCCTGTTTGAAAAAAGAAGTCGACGGAACCGTTTAATTTTTCACGATTCGCGTGCAATACCTTGGCCGCCCCAACCAGCATGGCAGTATGGGAATCGTGCCCGCAGGCATGCATTTTCCCCTCATTTTTCGATGCGAAGGGCAGTTCATTATTTTCCGGCATCGGCAGTGCATCCATGTCACCTCGTAGCATGATTCTCGGACCATTGCCCGCGCCATGCAGAGTCGCAACCAGGCTCGTCGTTTCCTGGCTGAAACGAATATCAAGATCCAGGCCCGCCAACGAATCGACAACGGCTTTTGTTGTTTCAGGAAGATGATTGCCCAGTTCCGGATTTGCGTGAATCTTGCGGCGCAAATCTACGACCCCAGGCATTACTTTGTTAGCATCGGCTAATGCGTCCATTAGAATGTTCCTTCTTAAGTGTTCGGTACCGGCCTAACCGAATCCGGGAAGACATTGTCTGTTTTCCGCCGGGAAGATGTCAATAATCTGTGTTCAAAAATTATGTTGTAAAAAAATATGACGCAGTTCACACATTTATGAGGATAAAATGGTCACAATCTGAACTTCCACCTGTGTACCAGACCAACGCCTGGATGGCCCTTAAGTATGAAGATATCGAGTAGGCGGAACAGTAGAGTAAAGCTTACCAACAGGGGTGATCTCGCCCTTTATCTCATTGGTACGGGTTCGGCTTTCGCAAAGACTCTAAACCAGAATAATCTCATCATAGTCAAAGGTAATGATCATCTACTCGTTGATTGTGGCACCAGATGTTCGCAAGCATTGCACGATGTTGGCCTACCTCTTACTAAAATCAGGAATTACCTGATCACCCACAGTCATGCTGATCACATCGGTGGATTGGAAGAAGCACAGTTGTCTGGACGCTACATCGTACGACAAAAACCGACGATGATTATCAACAAAACCTATGAAAAGATCCTGTGGGAACAATCGTTACGGGGAGGCTCAGAAAAATCTGAAGCGAAAGATCTGACCTTTAGTGACTTCTGGTCTATCAATCGTCCACAGAAACTAAAAGGATTCCCACGCGAAACCTGGGAAGCAAATATAGGATCAATCAATGTGAAGATGCCCCGGACAATGCACTTCCCGGATAGTGCCAACTCCTGGCGGGACTGCGCCTGGAGCTGCGCAGTCATCATCGACGATAAGATACTGTACACCTCAGATACCCGGTTCGACCGGGACCTTTTGGAATCGTTCGACAGGAAGATGAAATTCGAGGTAATTTTTCATGATTGTCAGCTGTTTACCGGTGGAATACATGCGTCGATTGATGAACTCGTAACACTCCCTTTGAGGCTAAAAAAGAAAATCGTTTTGATGCACTATGGAGACAACTGGCGGGATTTTCACAGACAGGCAAAAAAAGCCGGATTCCATTCCTGGGCTAAACAAGGACACACCTACACGTTTGACTGCCCGTCCTGAGCGCCTTTTCTGAGCGCCTATCCTGAGCCATGGGCGAAGGAACTCGAAGGAACGCGAAGGAACTGAAGCGATCTCCCTTGACCGGGATAACAGCGGCTTATGACTTGATATCGCCTTAATCTAATGGCTGGTTTTCGCGTTATCAATATGATTTACTTTCGGCCACTTTTTCACCCTGACTTTAACTCAAACTCTTGACTCAAGAGCGATATTTTAAGGAGCAAAACTATGGGCTTATTGGACGGTAAGGTTGCTGTCGTAACCGGTGCTGGAGGCGGATTGGGTGAAACCCATGCGTTGCTATTAGCACAGGAAGGTGCATCTGTCGTGGTCAACGATCTTGGCGGCGCACGCGATGGTTCTGGTGCTGGTAGCGCCATGGCTGACCAGGTTGTCGACAAGATTAAAGCTGCGGGCGGTATTGCGGTACCCGACTATGGCAACGTGGCTAAAGAGGAAGATGCGCGAGCAATGGTGCAAACCGCCGTTGATAGCTTCGGCAAAATCAATTTTATGATAGCCAACGCGGGCATCTTAAGGGACAAGTCATTTAAGAACATGACTAACGAAATGTGGGATATCGTGATTGATGTGCATCTTCGCGGCACTTACCTGACCGTCAAAGCAGCCTACGACCAGATGTTAGCGCAGGAAAAGGGTGGCAGCATTGTTGTTACTGCTTCCACATCGGGTTTGCTCGGTAACTTCGGGCAAACCAACTACGGCGCAGCAAAAGCAGGTATTGCCGGTTTTGCCAGATGTCTGTTCCAGGAAGGGTTGAAGTATGGTGTCAGGGTTAACGTACTGGCTCCTGCTGCCTGGTCTCGATTGACTTCCGATATTTTTCCTGAGGGTCAGAACGTGGAAGAACTCCTGTCTCCGGATAAAGTATCTCCACTGGTCGTTTGGCTGGGTTCTGATGAAGCAAAAGATGTCACTGGT
>JAPUGI010000213.1 GCA_027292925.1 Gammaproteobacteria bacterium | reverse complement strand
ATGGCGCCCTTACCGAACTGGCGTTCAATCTGGGAGAGGGCTGCAGTCAGGGCTTTATCTATGTTGCTATCGGTATCTGCCATTACATTTCATCCTTTAGTTGGAAACTGGTTATATGTACAGTATTATTCCACAAATTTTTGAAAGTACCAAAACATTTTTCAATTAAATTGCGTAATTATTCAACACATGACCCCAATGTGGTCGTCACGCTATAGGTACGATGGCAGATTACCGGTTGAGTTAATGTGAGCGATTCACTTTACTTTGCGTAATTCATGTTCCCTAATTAGTCCAGGTCATCTACGATTCACGGGTCAAGTTTGATACCCACATCCATCGTCAAGTTTGAGGACCATCTTGAGCAGTTCGCCAGCAGGTAGTCACACACCAATGATGCAGCAATACCTTGGCATTAAGGCGAAACATCCCCAGGATTTGCTGTTTTACCGCATGGGAGATTTTTACGAGCTCTTCTATGACGATGCCAAACGGGCTTCAGACCTGATGGATGTGACGCTGACTGCTCGCGGCACTTCAGCCGGTGAACCCATACCCATGTGTGGTGTGCCGTTCCATGCCGTCGATACTTACCTTGCACGACTGTTGAAACGGGGTGTCTCGGTGGCGATCTGTGAACAGATTGGAGATCCGAAGGAGGCGAAAGGTCCTGTCGAACGCCAGGTTGTCCGTGTAGTGACCCCGGGTACGCTGACTGATGAATCGCTACTGGATGACAAGACCGACAGCCTGATTGCAGCAGTTCACCGGATCGAACATACTTTTGGCGTCGCATCCCTCGATCTTGGCAGCGGTCGATTCGAATTGCTGGAGGTGGATGATGAAGAATCCCTCGTTAGTGAACTGCATCGACTTGTCGCTGCCGAGCTGATCATTTCAGATGATGGGCAGTATCCACC
This sequence comes from Gammaproteobacteria bacterium, assembly GCA_027292925.1. Classification (GTDB taxonomy): domain Bacteria; phylum Pseudomonadota; class Gammaproteobacteria; order Pseudomonadales; family Azotimanducaceae. The sequence continues at coordinate 16,348 of JAPUGI010000213.1, read as the reverse complement.
ACAGGTGACGAATCATGTAGGACTGCGAAAACGTCCTCCCTGGGAATTCGATTACGAAGAGTCGCTGGGCATGCTCACCCGCCAGTTCAAAACCCGCGACCTGGAAGGCTTTGGCTGCGCCCACCAAAAGGCTGCAATTTGTGCCGCGGGATCCTTGCTGGGCTATGTAAAAGAAACCCAGCGATCGGAACTGCCGCATATCCAAACCATCAATCCCATCACCCATGATGAATCCGTACTGATCGATGCTGCATCCCGGCGCAATCTTGAACTCACCACCAACATCGCGGGCGGCCGGGACAATACCTTGTTCCAGGTACTGGATAACACATCAACCAGCATGGGCGGCAGGTTGCTCAAGCGCTGGATCAACCGGCCATTGCGCAGTCGGGAAATACTAAATGCCAGGCAAGATGCTATTGAGAGTTTGGTCCATGATTATCAATACGAATCATTGCAAACGCACCTGAGGCGGATCGGTGACATCGAAAGAATACTGGCCCGGGTCGCCCTGAAGTCCGCAAGGCCGAGAGACCTCGCCAGGTTGCGAGACGCCCTTTTGGTCCTACCGGCTCTTCAAGATGCCCTGTCATTGTTCGACTGCAAATTGCTTATCCAACATCGGGAAGATTGCGCTCCGTTCCCGGAACTTTGCGCACAGCTCGTCTCTGCCATAATCGAAAATCCGCCTGTGGTCATTCGCGAAGGCGGCGTCATAGCGCAAGGCTATGATGAGGACCTGGATGAACTGCGCGGCATCAGTGAAAACGCGGCAGAATTCCTGGTAAAACTTGAGGAAAAGGAACGGGAATCCACCGGACTCAACACGCTAAAAGTCGGCTACAACCGGGTTCATGGATACTATATTGAGATCAGCCGCAGCCAGTCAGAAAAAGCCCCGACCCACTACGTACGCAGGCAAACTTTAAAGAATGCTGAACGATTTATCACGCCGGAATTAAAAGAGTTTGAAGACAAGGCGCTCAGCAGCAAAAGCCGGGCCCTCGCCAGAGAAAGGCAATTATACGATCAACTCCTCGACGGTCTGCTGGTGGACTTAAGCGCCCTGCAAAAAGCTTCCGCTGCCATTGCCGAACTGGATGTCATCGCTAACCTCGCCGAAAAGGCAATTGATCTATCACTATCTCGCCCGCAGCTAAGCGAGGCGGCAGAAATTAAAATAGTTAATGGTCGCCACCTGGTAGTGGAACAGATGCTTGCAGGCCCATTCGTTGCAAATGACGTCGAGCTTCATGAAGATCGTCGCCTGCTCATTATCACCGGACCCAATATGGGGGGCAAATCAACTTACATGCGCCAGACTGCCATCATCACCCTGTTGGCACATATTGGCAGTTTCGTGCCTGCAAGTTCGGCTGTGATCGGTAATATCGATCGTATCTTTACGCGGATTGGCTCCTCAGATGATCTTGCCAGTGGTCGCTCAACATTTATGGTTGAAATGACGGAAACAGCGATGATTCTCAACAACGCGAGTCAGAACAGCCTGGTTCTCCTGGATGAAATTGGCCGTGGTACTTCAACCTTCGACGGCCTGTCGTTGGCGTGGGCTTCAGCCAAATACATCACCGAGAAAGTTTGCGCACTAACCTTGTTTGCGACCCACTACTTTGAACTGACTGCATTAGCTGAGCTATTACCGGCGACCTGTAATGTGCATCTCACAGCCCGGGAATACCAGGACCGCATCATATTCATGTATGCCGTGAATGACGGCCCTGCCAGCCAGAGCTACGGACTGCAGGTGGCGAAATTAGCTGGCGTGCCGAACGCCGTTATCGAAGATGCTGAGCAGAAGCTTCGATGCCTGGAAGACAATGAAATCCGCAGGGATGGCACGTCACCGACCCAATCTGATTTGTTTATAGCGGAGGAAAGGGACGACCCATTGGTTGATGCATTACGACAAATCAATATGGATGAACTCACACCAAAGGAGGCGCTGAATCTGCTTTACGAGCTAAAAAGCAAACTAAAAAGCTGATAAAATGCGTTGGCTTTTAGGCACCTCTTTTAGGCAGAGAAAGGATCAGGCAGCATGACGTTTGTGGTGAGTGACAGTTGCATCAAATGCAAACTAACCGATTGTGTAGAAGTTTGTCCGGTGGATTGCTTATATGAAGGTCCAAATTTTCTCGTGATCCATCCCGATGAATGTATCGACTGTGCTCTTTGTGAACCTGAGTGTCCGGTTGATGCAATCTTTTCAGAAGATGAGCTACCAGAAGATCAACAGGAATACCTGGCGCTTAACGCAGAACTGTGTGAAATCTGGCCCGTTATTACCGAGCAGAAAGATCCACTACCCGATTCAGACGATTGGAGAGAGGTGAAAAACAAGCGGGAACATTTGGAACGCTAGTCCTGATTGTCTGTCCTGAGCGCCTGCGAGGAGATTCCTAGGCAAGCTCGGAATGGCATGGGGAGACTCGGAGTGTGTCGTTAAGTCAGACATAACCTACAAATCTTTCTTCGGTAAGTAGCCGATGGGGTCTTTCGGCTTGCCATCCCGTCGGATTTCAAAATGCAGCATTTCCGCGTTCGATGAGCCTCTGCCCGCTTCGGCTAACATCTGACCTGCTTTCACATCTTCACCTTCCCTGACCCGAATCTCGCGATTATTCCCATAGGCGCTGAGGAAGTGATCATTATGTTTAACAATCACCAGCTTGCCATAGCCACGTAGATTACCGCCAGCGTAAACAACCACTCCATCTGCTGCCGCATTGACTCGCGCACCGGGATTTCCCGCAATATCAATTCCCTTGTTAATTTTTCCGTCAAAGTTTTTCAGAATTGCACCATTCATGGGCCAGCGCCACCTCACAGTACTGTTAGTAGCAATTGCGCTACCTGTTTGTTTTGCTTTGGTCTGTTTCACCCGGGTTAGTTTTCTTGCTTTCTTTTCACGGGCAGCGGTTATTCTGGCAGTTTCAGACCTTTTACGTATGGCAATCTTCTGGCCAACAAAGATGGTGTAGGGCGGAGCAATTTTGTTCACCCTTGCCAGGCTCTTGTAGTCCTTATCATATCGCCAGGCTATGGAGTACAGAGTGTCGCCGCTCCGGACGATGTGATATCTACTCTTCTCGCCGACAGTAATGACCGGTGCAGTAACTGGGCCGTGCTGACACCCCGAAATTACCAGGATCGACGCGATGATCAGTAGCGCAATTTCAGTTTTCAGGATCATTATTTATCCTAGCTACCCAATGCAGCACCAGAACCAGGGCACCACCGATGAGGGCACAAACAATAGCCATCATGATTTGTGCATCCTGGCCGGTCAGGGCGGTATAAACACCAGGGAAGACAGGCTCCTGAATCAGCGGAATCTGGCTACCGTCGGCCTCAATCTGATAACTGGTAGTATTTTTCCACGGCCACAGTTTCGCCAGTGAACCCAACATAAAACCTATTAATACCGCCAGCGTTTCATTTTTAAAAAGTGCGAACAAGCGGGACAGAACCTGCGAAAAACTCACCAGTCCAACGACGGCTCCGGCCGCAATGAATGCCAGGTTCAGTACATCAAGGCTCTTTATTGCATCAATAACGAATCCGTACAAACCAAGCAGCAATAATATGAAACTACCGGAGAGCCCAGGAAGGATCCATGCACACACGGCAATTGAGCCGCCTACAAAAAGCATGAGCGGAGTTGGCTCCAACGTGATGGGAATAAGGTAAGTGACAGCGACGCCAATGACAAGGCCGATTCCAATCCCCAGGCCAACATTGGTGCCATAGGAGGTTATCTCCCGGGAGACTACCCCCGTGGATACCACCACCAGGCCGAAGAAAAACGACCATATGGCAATCGGCTCATTGTGCAGCAGATAGCTCACGGCATTGGCGAACACCAGTATCGAAACTCCCATTCCAGCAAACAAAACCAACAGGAAAGTTGCATCTACTCGCCGCCAGGTTGATTTTATGCCATTTTTTTTTAACTGCAGCGGCAAGAAGGGCGTAAATTGCTTGATAGAATTGATCAGCCTTTCATAGATCCCGGAAATAAACGCGATGGTACCGCCTGAGACACCCGGGACAACTTCAGCGGCACCCATGACCAGGCCAACTACTGCAATCCTAAATAATTTAGTTAAGTCCTTCATGATTTACCACCCTGGAGCGGAACAAATTTCACTGCTTCCAGAACTTCTGAAGTCACGCCATCCGCGGAATTACTTACCAAGGTCAACTGCTGGTGATCGCCATGACCCAAAGGTACAACCATCCGACCTCCCTCCGCCAGTTGGCCAATAAGTTCATCCGGAATTCTCCTTGGTGACGCTGTAACAATGATCCCGTCATAGGGTCCTTTTTCCGGCCACCCCATCCCGCCATCGGCGTGTTTGTATTGAATATTCCGCAAACCAAGCAGCTTGAATCGTGAAACTGCTTTTGCAAGCAAGCCTGATATTCTTTCCACGGTGAATACGCTGTCCGTCAACTGGGCCAACACCGCAGCCTGGTATCCCGAACCCGTGCCAATTTCCAACACTCGACTAAGCGGGCCGTCGCTAAGCAGCACTTCTGTCATCCTGGCAACGATATAGGGTTGGGAGATAGTCTGGTTAAACCCGATAGGCAGGGCGATATCTTCGTATGCCCGGTGAGCCAGTGCTTCATCGATGAAGGCATGCCGAGGTGTGGAATTAATCACATCTAGAATTCGTTCGTCCATGATGCCCTGTTCGCGTAATCGCTGCACCAGGCGATCGCGGGTTCTTTGGGAGGTCATGCCCACGCCATTCAAGTTCAGTTCGTTACTCACTGGAGAGGTGATTCCTTGTACCTACATTTATAGTCCACTACTTCCCGCAACAAACTGGTCGCAAATGACCCGGCAGTTAATGAAAATGTTAACAGCAAGTTATGTTCGGTAAAGCGCCATTGCAGGTTTTTTGGTTTTAGCTTCAAATTTCTCGTGCCAGACTTGATTCGAAGCGACTGCAGACCCGCACACCATTGCAGGCACTCCTTAGGCAAGCAATCCTCACCTTCTCTTGGATCACGTGACATACCATACAGGGGTCCGGATTCGGTACCCGATATCTCGTCCCAGTTTTCCCGGAGGATTTTTGTTGAAAGGAAATGATTAAACATATAGGCACGTGCAGCAGAGAGGTAAATATCTCTATTGCGCAGGCCTGACCGTGTGGATTGAATGGAACGGCACCCCTTCATTAATCTGTCGGCAAACTCAAGATTACTGTTATCCCGGCCAAATCGCTGTTCCCCAAAATAGTTAGGGACACCGAAATCACGCACTCGATATAGGTTTTTTTCAAGGGTACGCTGATCTGAAACATGCCGCAGCGTTAGTTCAAACAAATTGCCAGCCAGATCTCCCTTACGTAATTTTTTCCTATGCCTCGTGATTTCGAGCAACTCCACACCTTCTATCTCAACACCCTCCCACCTAATGTCCCGCTTACCCGGTAAGTAACAACTAAACCACTGTTCTGTTACCGCATATCGATCCTTGCGTCCCGCAAACCCGATATCCTTGATGGAAATTCCTGTAAATTCTGCAAGTTGTCCAGCTACCCATCCTGTGTTGGCGTCTGTCTTGCGAATCTTCAGGTAAACATGTTCTCCAGAACCGGACAGACCAAAATCCGGAACCTCAAAAACTTTGAAATCTTCAGGGCAACTTCTAATGGCGCCTGTAGCAGTTGGCTTTCCATAGGCATAACAAAAATTGGTATTGAATGTCATTGACTGTTGCTTACCAGCAACACGACTGCCTGTGCCGCTATCCCCTCTTCCCGACCAGGAAACCCCATTTTTTCAGTAGTAGTCGCTTTGATACTGATCTGTGCCATCTCTGCATCCATATCTTCACAAAGTACTCGCCTCATGTCATCGACATGGTTCGCTATCTTTGGCGCCTCAGCAATGACCGTGACATCAGCATTCCCGAGTCTGTAGCCCTCGGCAGTTATTTTTGAGTAAGCGGATCGCAACAACTCCCGGCTGTCCACATTTCGAAATGCAGGATCACTATCAGGGAAGTGCGTGCCAATATCACCCAGGGCTAGCGCACCTAGTAGCGCATCCATTAGTGCGTGAATGACCACATCCCCGTCCGAGTGAGCCAGCACGGACCGATCGTGAGGAATCGACACGCCGCCAAGCATAATCTCGAACTCACCCGGTTCATCATCGAATCGATGCACATCAAAACCCAGGCCAATTCTCATTGCCGCTGACCTTGTGACAAGTAGAAGGTGGCTATGGACAAATCGGCTTGAGTCGTCACTTTGATATTGTCACTGTGCCCCTGAACCATCATTGGCTGGTGGCCCAGTGCTTCCACCGCGGATGATTCATCTGTAGCACCGGTGGGCGCAGCTTGTAATGCCTGCATGAGGATCCCATAGCGGAATAATTGCGGTGTTTGCGCAAGCCATAATTGAGAGCGATCAATCGTGCCTACAACCAGATTTCCGTCCACTCTTTTCACTGTGTCAGTAACCGGAATACCCAACAGCCCTCCAATCTCGTGATCACGAACCTCACTACAAAGTAAAAGGATGTCTGCTGTCCTGACACATGGGCGAACAGCATCATGCACCATCACCCAATCGTCTGCATCGATATCAAGTTTACCTAAACCACTAAGCACCGAGTCCATGCGCTCAATGCCTCCGACGGCAATCTCACATTGATCAACAACAGGTATGGACTTATAAAGGTTGTCTTCGCGAGCCACAACGAGAACCAACTTGTCGGGGTGCAATCCCAGGATTCTGGTGAGGGTATGTTCCAGTATGGATTTACCCCCGACGTCGATATATTGTTTTGGTCTTACAGCCTCCATCCTGGCTCCAAGACCCGCTGCAGGTACAACGACACAGATTCCGTCCAGGGAATCGACGCGGCTCATTGCTCGGATCGCTCTTAATCTTCAAGAAGGAGAAAGAAAGTTTCACCCTCTTTGATGAGTCCGAGTTCATTGCGCGCTTTTGCTTCGATGGCTTCAAGGCCATCACGCAAATCCACAATCTCCGCTTTAAGTATCTCGTTGCGCCACTTTTTTTGGTTGTTCTCGGAAATCTGTTTGTCTACCTCGATACGCAAACCGCTCACATGTGCAAGGCTACCTTCCCCAATCCACAGTCGCGCTTGCAGCCCCACTGTCATGAGAACAAGGATCGCAACTATGATTCGATTCAATTTCATCTAATTAGACTCTGATATACGTCGAAATTCAGCCAGCCCTTTATATAGCGCTGCTGAATGATCTTCAATTCTAAGTAATCGGTTGTATTTCGCCACCCTGTCACTTCTGCAAAGCGAACCGGTTTTAATCTGGCCGGCAGCAGTCGCCACTGCCAGGTCAGCGATGGTTGTGTCTTCTGTTTCCCCGGATCGATGTGATATTACGGTGGTATACCCAGCGTCTTTGGCAATGCTCATGGTTTTTAGTGTTTCTGTCAGTGTACCAATCTGGTTTACTTTAATGAGTATTGAATTTGCAACACCTGCTTCAATACCCTGATTCAGTATTTTGGGATTGGTGACAAATATGTCGTCTCCAACCAATTGACATTGATCACCCAGCTTTTTAGTCAGGTACGCCCAGCCATCCCAATCGCTTTCATCCAGACCATCCTCTATTGACAGTATCGGGTAGCGCGCAACAAGATCAGCAAGATAATCGCTGAAATCTTCCGAGTTAAAACTCTTATCCTCTCCAGCTAGAACGTATTTGCCGTCCTTGAAAAATTCGGACGCCGCACAATCCAGGGCTAAATAGACATCCTTACCCGGGACGTAACCAGCATTTTCGATAGACTCAACAATGGCTGTCAGTGCTGCCTCGTTACTACGCAGGTTTGGTGCAAATCCACCCTCATCTCCCACGGCAGTGCTGAGCCCCTGTTTCGTCAACACCTCTTTCAGGGTGTGGAAAACCTCAGCTCCGCAACGCAAAGCCTCTGCAAAGTTCGGTGCTCCTACTGGCAGGATCATAAATTCCTGGATGTCCACATTATTGTCGGCGTGTTCACCACCGTTCAATATATTCATCATGGGCACCGGCATGCTATAGCGACCGGGACTGCCATCTACTTCTGCAAGATATTCGTACAGTTCAAGGTTTCTCGCCTTCGCTGTTGCTGCCGCAGAGGCCAGCGACACAGCGAGAATCGCATTGGCGCCCAGCACTTCCTTATTCTCAGTTCCGTCCAGGTCCAGCATGATGGCGTCGAGACTCGACTGGTCTTCTACGTCCCGGCCAAGCAGTCTCTCACGAATTAGTGTGTTTACATTTTCAACTGCACGCAGTACGCCTTTACCTTTGTAGCGAACAGGATCCTGGTCCCTTAACTCCAGTGCTTCCCTTGAACCTGTAGACGCCCCGGACGGCACACAGGCAGAACCAACATGTCCCGATGCTAATTCAACATCTGCTTGCACGGTGGGGTTACCTCTCGAATCTAGAATTTCCCGCGCCCGAATGTCTGTAATTTCCATCACGATTCTTTGCTACTGCTCTTTTACAACACTGTCAATTCGTTTCAACAACGATAACAACTCCGCCATTTCCCCCAATGGCCAGGAATTGGGTCCATCACTCAAAGCTTTATCAGGATCAGGGTGAGTCTCCATAAACAGTCCATGTACACCTGCGCCTATTGCAGCTCTCGCAAGAACAGGCACCATTTCCCTTTGGCCGCCGGAACTGGATCCTTGCCCTCCGGGTAATTGCACACTGTGCGTCGCATCGAACACAACCGGGCATCCTGTTTCTTTCATCACGGCAAGCGAGCGCATATCAGAAACCAGGTTATTGTAGCCAAAGCTGACCCCACGCTCACATACCATGATGTTGTCGTTACCCGTTGCTTTCGCCTTCTCTACAACATGAACCATATCCCACGGAGCAAGGAACTGGCCTTTTTTGATATTGATCGGCAAATTCGTCGCAGCCACATTCTGGATGAAACTAGTCTGGCGACACAGGAACGCCGGTGTCTGCAACACCGAGACCACCGCTGCTACTTCATCGAGGGGCGTATCTTCGTGAACATCGGTCAATACGGGCACATTGATCTGCGACTTAACTTTCTCCAGGATCTTCAGGCCCTCACTAATACCGGGGCCGCGATAACTTTTATGGGAAGAACGGTTGGCTTTATCGAAAGAAGACTTGTAAATAAATGAAATATCCAGACTGTTACAGATTTCCTTTAACTCACCGGCGGTATCCAGTGCTGACTGTTCCGATTCAATCACGCAAGTTCCCGCTATCAGGAAAAAAGGTGAGTTATCGGTAACCTCAAAACCACAAAGATTCATCCAAAGCACCATGGAAAAGAACAGGAACTAATTATAAGACCTTTATGATGTAAAAGAGTCACCCTTTGTAGGCTAGCGCCGCTTCGATAAAGCTCTTAAACAGCGGATGACCCTCTCTGGGTGTTGAACTGAATTCCGGATGGAACTGGCTGGCAACAAACCATGGATGGTCTTTTAACTCAATGACCTCCACCAGTGAATTGTCGATGGAACGACCCGCAATGCGTAAACCCTTTGCTTCCAGTTCAGCTATATAGTTGGGATTAACTTCATAGCGATGACGATGCCGTTCCTTGATGGACGATTGGCCATATATCTTGTAGGTCATTGAATCACAGGACAACTGGCATTCCTGTTCGCCCACTCTCATCGTGCCACCCAGATCCGAATCCTGGTCTCTTACTTCCACATCACCGTCATCATTGGTCCATTCTGTTATCAGACCAATGACCGGATATCGTGAATTGGGGTTTACCTCGCTGCTATTGGCATTTTCCATACCGGCGACATTGCGGGCAAAGTCAACGATCGCAGCATGCAACCCGTAACAGATACCCAGATAGGGTATCTTGTTTTCCCGGGCGTACTGTGCCGCTGCAATCTTGCCTTCAAATCCTCTTCCACCAAAGCCGCCAGGTACTAATATGGCATCTGCATCTTCCAGAATGCCGACGCCCTTTTCTTCAACTTCAACAGCGTCAAGGAAATCAACATCCACTTCGGTTTGAGTGTGGATACCCGCGTGAACTAGTGCCTCGTTCAGTGATTTGTATGCATCCCGCAGGTCCATGTACTTACCGACCATTTTCAACTTGATCCGATGCTTGGGTTTCAGTTGCGCCGCTACCACTCTTTTCCAATCACTAAGGTCAGCGGCAGGACAGTCAAGGTCTAACTTATCAACGACGATATCGTCCAGCCCCTGATCGTTCAATACGGATGGTATTTGGTAAATGGTAGGTGCGTCCACGAGCGGAATTACGCTACTTGGTTCAACATTAGTAAAGAGCGCAATCTTATCGCGTGCACTCTGGCCAATTTCGTGATCAGAGCGAACAATCAGGATGTCTGGTTGCAGACCGATGGAGCGTAATTCCTTGACCGAGTGTTGAGTCGGTTTGGTCTTCGTTTCACCGGAAGTTGCAATGTAGGGAACCAGTGTCAGGTGCATCAATAATGTTTTTTTCGAACCCAATTCAAATCGTAATTGCCTGACTGCTTCGAGAAACGGCTGGGATTCAATGTCACCGACGGTACCGCCTATCTCCACGATAGCCACATCAAATCCTACGGCGCTACGAAGAATCCTTGATTTTATTTCATCGGTAATGTGAGGAATTACCTGAATGGTCGCGCCGAGGTAATCACCCCGGCGTTCTTTGGCAATGACATCTGCGTATATCTGGCCAGTCGTAAAATTATTGTTGCGTTTCATCCTCGTATGAATAAATCGCTCATAGTGACCCAGATCCAGATCGGTCTCGGTGCCATCTGCTGTGACAAATACCTCACCGTGCTGCAGGGGACTCATGGTTCCAGGATCCACATTGATATACGGATCCAATTTTTGCATGGTGATTTTCAATCCCCTGGCTTCAAGAATAGCACCAAGGGACGCAGCAGTTATGCCTTTCCCCAATGACGAAACCACACCACCCGTAACAAATATAAAGCGAGACATTTGACTCCCATCTGAGCAAAAAAACAGTCGATAAGGGTACGACCAAGATGGGATTCTAGAGTACCATTTATGCGGGATTGCCTCAATGTAAAATCTGGACGTTAAACGAATATCTAGCTAGTTCCAGTCCAGAAAATAGCCCCCCGATGTCTGAACCTCGACTAGAAGCAGCTATTGGACACGATCCCACGTTTCAAATGTAAATACCCAACCATTTTCGTCGCTGCCAGCCTGCCTGTCTTTAGCTTCGATTGGGTCTATATTCCAGGCCGGAATTCCAGGCACGACTATCAACTGGTCACCTTCGAAGATAAGTGGAATCCTATATCGCAGCCAGGATGGCACACCATTCTCCTGAAACATTTTTTTCAATGTTCGTAGGTGTTTTTGTTGAATTTTCTCACCGCCTTGCCTGAACCGTCCTTCCAAATTTATCTCAATATCAAGGACAACGCCTCGCCCCTTAACTTGCTCGGCAGACAACAAACAACCAGAGATTTCAAATGGTTTTCTGCAATTAAATTTAAGAACAGATGATAAGTCTATTTCAGGCATTGAATTTAGAAGATAAATGAAGTTGTCGTGACGCCTTAATTCATAAGTAGCCCAGGCCAACAAAGGGTCGGCATCTTTAGCTGAGTTCAACATAACATTGACGCATTCGCGAAGCAGGTTGCCAGAAGGAAACTGAATCTTTTTGCGGCGGAGGAATTCTCTAAGCATGTTTACTATACGCAGTTCACCTAAGCCTCTTATCACATGCAAACTAATACCGCCATCTTCTGCAAGCGCGGAGTCGAGATCTTTTTTTGCAATATTTTCAATTAGTTGCGAGGCTAAAGTATCTCGCTCATGTGCACCGCGCAGAGCGCGCGCAGCAGACGGAAACCTTTTTGCGATCTTCGGAAGGAGCTCGTGGCGCAGGAAATTCCTATCCATGCCGATGTCCAGATTAGTATCGTCTTCAACCCATGAAAGTTTGTTTTTCTGGCAATAGTTCAGGATGTCCTTACGGGATAAGTCCAGTAGGGGACGATACAACTTCGCATCACCGATTGCTCTTTCCCCTGGCATACCTCGCACACCGAATGCTTCGCTGCCACGAAAGAGGTTTAACAAAACAGTTTCTACCTGATCATCCGCGTGGTGAGCCAACAGTAACAAATCACCTGATTTTAGAAATTTTTCGAACGCGACATAACGCGCCCGTCGAGCGTTTTCTTCGATGCTGCCTTTACTGTCAACTTCAACCAGCACACATTTCAGTTCAACGTCCAATAGTTCACATAATTCTTCGCAAAATTTCTGCCACCTCAAAGATTCTTTTTGCAAACCATGGTTGACATGTATTGCAACAATGGATTTGCCTGTTTGCGCATTCACCAGCCAATGTAACAAAGCTACTGAATCCGCCCCGCCACTCAATGCCACTACAAGCCTTACAACGTCATCCGACAACAATCGGTTTAGTTGTTCGTTTTCACTACCTTGTCCAGATTCAAACATCAAGCAGGTTATTTCTTTTGTACATGGCTGTTTTCATAACCTAACTGTTCGGAGTGTGATGATTACTAATCGAACTTGTCAATTTCATGACAGGAACCAACTATCATACTAAGGAGCGTCAGGAATAATCCAGGTGGACCTGGTCTGCACCATAGTGATCTTTCAGGCTCTCTATCAGGTCATCATCAGGGCTCACTCGCCACTCATCCCCGAGGATTACTTCGGCTTTTGCATCGATGCTCGAGTACGCAACAGCGAACCTGCATCCCGTACTTTTGGGTCCCCTGTAGGGGGCAAGGATCTGCTCTAACTCATGAGCAAAGTCACTCTTCAAGGAATTGCTACTCATATTTAGCCGCAGCTTAACCAGGTTTTTTTGCCGCGCATCAATCAATTTATACACTTCATTGGCTCGCATGCGAATGCCACCCGTATAGTCATCGGAAGCCGTGGTTCCTTTTACCACGACGATGGAGTCTTTTTGAAGCTTCTCACGATGTTGCTCCAGAATGTCTGCAAAGATCGCTACCTCCACCCTGCTTGTACCATCGTCGAGTGTGACAAAGGCTATGGTTTCTCCTTTGCGATTTTTCATGGTCCGCGTTGCTACAATCAGCCCGGCAATGGATTGTTCATCTTTACTTACATGCAAATCACAAATTTTTGTCTTTGCCAGGTATTTCAGTTCCGGGCGATACACATCGATCGGGTGACCAGTCAGGTATAGCCCAAGCGTATCGCGCTCCTTGACCAAACGATCCTTCAATGTCATGCAGCGAAGACTATCGAAATGGTTGTAACATTCATCTGCGCCAGATGCCATCAAACTAACTTCACCAAACAAATCTGTGTGACCGCTATCGGCATTTCTGGCTTTTTGATCCGCCAGCTGCACTGCGTCTTCCTGATTAGCAAATAACAACGCTCGTTTGTAACCAATCTGGTCGTGATGATTCGATGCAGGTTGCACCAGTTCATCCAGTGCGCCGCAACCGATCAGTGCTTCTATTGCTCTCTTGTTTGCTTTTCGTGAATCCACCCGATCACAAAAATCAAACAGGTCTTTGAATTGTCCGTTTTCTTTGCGGCTACTAACGATCATTTCCACCGGACCTTCACCCAACCCTTTAATCGCACCGAGTCCATATTCAATGCTTTTAATATCTTTGGCGACAAAGCGGAATTCACCGCGGTTGATGTCCGGAGGCAGCACTTCCAGCTTCATCTCCCGACACTCTTCTACATTGATTACTACCTTATCCGTGTTTTGCATATCCGCAGATAATACCGCTGCCATAAAATCTGCCGGGTAGTAGTGCTTTAACCAGGCTGTCTGGTAGGCGATCAATGCATAGCAAACGGAATGAGGTTTATTGAAGCCGTAACCGGCAAATTTTTCCATCAGGTTGAAGATATGATCTGCCTGCTGCCGATCAACACCGCGAGCGTCGGTACCCGCCAGGAACACTTCACGCTGTTGCGCCATTTCCTCGGGTTTCTTTTTCCCCATGGCACGGCGCAGGAGATCCGCGTCTGCAGGGGAGTACCCGGCCAGGACCTGGGCAATTTGCATCACCTGTTCCTGGTACAGCATCACGCCATAGGTACCCTCCAGAACGTGTTTCAGGCTTGGATGCAGGTAATCAACTTTTTCGATGCCATGCTTGCGCTTGATGAAATCATCTGTAAGTTGCATTGGCCCTGGCCGAAATAACGCCACCAGTGCCACGATATCGCCGAAGCGGCTGGGTTTGACCTTTTTCATCAGGTCCTTCATTCCTCGGGATTCCAGCTGGAATACTGCTGTCGTTTTCGCCTGCTTCAGGTTTTCATAGATGCAGGGATCCTCCAGGTCGAGGGCAGTGATATCAATGGGCGCATCCCCCGTTGCAGCACGCCGGGCATTGATGCTCTTTACCGCATTGTTAATTATCGTCAATGTCCGGAGCCCAAGAAAATCAAACTTCACCAGCCCGACTTCCACTACATCATTCATGTCGAATTGAGTCATGAGCCCACCACCTGTTTCATCGCAATAGGTTGGTGAAAAGTCCGTCAGCCGGGTCGGCGCAATGACGACGCCTCCGGCATGTTTCCCTACATTGCGAACGAGCCCCTCGAGCTTGAATGCCATTTCCATAATCTCTTCGGCATCTTCGTCCTGGTCGACAAAATCCCTGAGCATGGGTTCTTCATCCAGGGCCCTGGAGAGCGTCATGTGTGGCTCAAATGGGATGAGTTTGGATAATTTGTCAGCCAGCCAGTAAGGCTTGCCCTGTACCCTCGCGACATCCCGCACCACAGCCTTGGCTGCCATGGTGCCAAAAGTAATTATCTGTGACACGGCTTCACGGCCATATAGCTCCGCCACATGCTGGATGACCTTGTCCCTGCCTTCCATGCAAAAATCAATGTCAAAGTCAGGCAGGGATACCCGCTCGGGGTTCAGGAGCCGTTCAAACAGAAGATCGTATTTAAGCGGATCAACGTCCGTAATTTTCAATGAGTAGGCCACCAGGGAAGCTGGTCCTGAGCCACGACCCGGGCCCACAGGTATGTCTTTGTCCTTTGCCCACTGGATGAACTCCATGACGATAAGAAAATAACCTGAAAATCCCATGCTGTTGATCACGCCCAGTTCAAACTCAAGACGTTCATCGTACGGTTTTCGCTGCTGCGCGAATTCCGCAGAGGCAGAATCGAAAATATGCGCCAATCGATCGTTCAAACCCTGTTTTGACAGCTCACTGAGGAGATTTTCGATCGTCTGGCCTTCAGGTACCGGATATTCCGGAAGATAGTAGTGACCGAGATCGAGATCGACATTGCAACGTCGAGCAATCTCCACGGTATTCTCTATCGCCTCGGGAAGATCACTAAACAGCGCGACCATCTCTTCTGTCGATTTCAGGTACTGTTCCTCGACATAACGCCGCTCACGCCGTGGGTCGTCAAGGGTCCGGCTATCATGGATGCAGACCCTGACTTCATGGGCCTCAAATTGATCCTTGCGCAGGAAGCGGACATCATTGGTCGCCACGACGGCACAATCCAGGGCAATGGCCAGTTCAACAGCATGGTAAATATATTCTTCTTCACCGGAGCGACCGGTACGGTGTAGTTCGAGATAGAAATCATCCTTAAAGATCGACATCCACTGGCGCGTGAGTTTTTTCGCCTCTTTGATGTTCCCGGCGAGAATGGCCCTGCCAACATCACCCTCTTTACCCGCCGATAGGGCAATAATCCCTTCAGAGCGCTCGTTGATCCATGATCTCGTAAGCGTTGCACGACCTAACTTCTGGCCTTCAGAATAGGCACGGGACAACAGTTCAATCAGGTTTTTGTACCCGGTTTCATTCCTGGCAATTAAGACCAGCGGGGTCGGTTCTTCACGGTCTTTTTCGGATGCGACCCAGATATCACTGGCAATAATGGGTTTGATCCCGGCGCTGGTTGCCGCGTTATAAAACTTTACCAGCGCAAACAAATTACAGCTGTCACTGATGGCGGCAGCTGGCATCAGGTTTTCTGCAACTGCTTTCACAAAGGGCTTGATTCGCACAACGCCGTCTATCATGGAGTATTCAGAATGTACTCGAAGATGGACGAATGATGGCTTCATTTAGGAGCTGGGAGACCCTTTTCTTGACGATTTGCGTAGGTAGGAATCTTGATCAATAGTATACGAAGGGTGGTTATCTCTAAAGAGGCAAAGCAATAAAAGCATGCGTAACAATAAAACTTCGGACCCTATTCCGGAGCGGTCTCAACATCCAATGTCGTGTTATTTACTGCCAGTGCTAGGTCGCCGGACAAAGATCA
>JAPUGI010000212.1 GCA_027292925.1 Gammaproteobacteria bacterium | reverse complement strand
CGTCCTCTTCTTCCGATCTCAATATTTCTTCAAGAGAAGCATATCGATTCAGCAGTTCCGCCGCTGATTTCTTGCAGCTCTTTGGCACACCTTTGATATTGTTGCTGCTGTCTCCTGTTAACGCCCAGTAATCGGTTAACTGCGAGACATTCACACCGTAACGGCTCACGACATCCATTTCCAGATATTCAGTCTGGTCAAAGTGATTGAAAATACGCACACCACTGTCAAGTAACTGCAAATGCGACTTGTCTGTTGAAAGAATGAAAGCTTCACTTCCCGCGCTGGTAATCCCAGCGGCGAGGGTCGCGATAACGTCGTCCGCCTCATAGTTCGGCAACGAAAAAGAGTGAATACCCAGACCCTCAAAACGTTTTTCCATAGCTGGTATAGCGGCCAATAGAGGCTCAGGTGTGGGCTTCCTGCGGCCCTTGTAGTCAGGGTACAGCAAATGCCGCCAGGTCTTGTCGTGGCGCTCAAAAACGACGACTGCATGGCTGGGATGATGCTCCTTAAGGGCTCGTTGCAGCGACCTCGCAGCAGCCTCACTCACTTCTTCAATTGCGGTTTCACCATCCGGGCGCGCTTCATAGATACGTCGAACCAGGTTAAATCCATCTATCAGCAGGACTCTGGCTTGTGACAAAGCAGTCTGTGAAGAAGCTGTAGGCAATGAATTCTTATCCAAAAGTATCCGTACAACGACGATGAGCTTAGCACGAAATGCGAAGGCCCAACTTTGCTAAGATTGGTTAATGGAACTCAGTAAAAAAGACGCTCGGCGGCTGTTCCTGTCAAGACAGGGACTGCTGCGAAAGGATCAATCCGGTCGTGGAAAGAACGCAGTCAAGAAAATCGTTGACCAGATATCCTGGGTGCAGATAGATACTATTTCTGTCGTGGAGCGCGCCCATCATCATGTACTGCGAACCCGGGTAAGCAACTACGATCCCGTGATGTTGCACCGGCTCCAGGTTCGTGATCGGCACCTGTTTGAATACTGGTCCCACGCTGCCGCATACCTGCCCATCTCTGACTATCGATATTACCTGCCTGTGATGCATGGCAGTTCGAAAAAAAGAGTGCCTGACAAGAAAATTGCGCCTGAAATTATGCGCCGCATCGAATATGAGGGGCCACTGCAATCGCGTGATTTCGAGAGTTCATTGGGTCGAAGTTCCAAAGGCTGGTGGGACTGGAAACCAGCCAAAGTAGCCCTGGAATACCTATACCTGGCGGGAGAATTGATGGTAAGCCATCGTGATGGCTTCCGGAAAGTATATGACTTGCGGGAACGTGTATTACCCGATCACATCGACACCAGCATGCCAGCCGATATCGAATGGTGCGAGTTTATTGTTAACAGGATGATCGGTGCCCATGGCTTTGCATCGGAATATGATATCGGCTATGCCAGAAATGCCATTCTGCAACTGACAAATCGAAATATAAAAAAGCTGCTTGGGCAAGCACTGGATAACCTGTTGGAAGATAATCGAATCTGCAAACTCGAGATCGAAGGGTTACCTTATTTTACCCATCCTGATACCTTGTCTGAATTACCACTTCGATTGGGTCGACGTCTGGTTCATATTCTGTCTCCTTTTGATAACGTGACCATCAACAGACGCAGGATGCTTCAACTATTTGATTTCGACTATCAACTGGAATGCTATGTACCTGCACCAAAACGCCGTTACGGCTATTTTTGTCTGCCTATCCTGTACGGCGATGCGCTTATTGGCAGATTAGATGCAAAAGCCGAACGTAAAATTGATCATCTTGAAATCAGGAATCTTGTGATGGAGGACAAGGTGAAAATCAATGACAATTTGATTGCAGCGCTGAAACTAGGTCTGCTGCGCTTTTCAGAAGACAACAAGTGTAAATCCATATCCGTACTTAAGACGATACCGAAAAGTTTGAAGAAGATCCTTACCCAGGAATTAGCATGCTGAAAAATCCCGTTATACCCGTGTTCGCATTTTTATTGGGACTGTTTGCGATCTGGTTTGCAATCGAAAGCAGGCAAGGTGATTTTGTGGGCAGCATGGTGCCCGAGCTGATCGGATTTTGTCTTGAAGGAATATTCTTTATCGGTATCTTTACCTGGTTGCAGGAACGCAAAGACAGGGAGCGAAAAAGTGAGATAAAACAAAGCCTTGCGGGTGCTATGGGTTTTGCCTGCCAGGTAATTAACAGTTGTCTTGATGAAAAGAACCAGATTCAGCTACCCGGAAATGACAACTGGACAAGGCAAGCCAGAATGAATGGCCGCCACCTGAAGGATTTATTGGGGCGATTGACCAGCAGACCGCTGGATGTATCCGAAGAGCAAATCCAGGCGATACAGCAACTTCTCCTAACGAGAATATCTACTCTTGATTCCTTGTTGTCGGTATCAGCGCAGCTGAGTCATGCACACCTTTCTGCCTACAACATGATCCTGACTGAGATTCACAAAATATCCAAACATCACTACTATGATTCTTCTGAACTCAAGGCTTCCTTTACGAACCTGCTGAGATTGCTGGTTAGTTTTAACAATGAAGCGATATAGGCAGTGGCTTGATCTGAGGTGGCTTGACCGAAGGTCAAACACCGAACCCGGCAGCAATTTGGCGTTAGCCATGTTGCGAGAGGGCGTATGGATCCCGGGTTAGGCCTGGGATGACGCCGTGGATCAGATTTGCTTGTCCCTTCCAGCCCAGTATGGTTCACGGACCAGTCTTCTTTGGATCTTTCCCGAGGGCAGCCTCGGCAGGTCATCAACGAAGTCGATCGTCCGGGGAGATTTGAATGCCGGTAAAACTTCTCGTACAAAAGCCTTAAGTTCTTCTGCGACCGCATTGCTTTTTCGCACGTCGTCTTTGAGAAGGACTACAGACTTGACCTCTTCACCCCACTCCTCGCTGGGTATGCCGACGGTACATACGTCAGCTACCAATGGGTGCTTCAACAGGACATCATCGGTTTCCTGGGGATAGATATTCACGCCGCCGGAAATAATGGTTTCCGCACTTCGTCCGGTCAGGAAAAGATAGCCATCCTCGTCAAAGTAGCCCATATCACCGAGCGTGAAATAGTCCCCTCGATAACTGCTGGAGGTTTTTTCGGTATCCTTGAAATACTCAAATCTATTCGCTGGTGCTTTAAAGTAGATTGTTCCAATGTCACCCTGGGCGACTGCATTACCAGCGTCATCAAGAATCTTGTTGTCTGCAGTTGGTGGCGCTTTGCCCACAGTGCCCGGCTTGGTAAGCCATTCCTCCGGTTCAACAAAAAAGCCGCCGCCACCTTCAGTCGCAGCATAATACTCGTATACCACAGGCCCAAACCAATCGATCATGGATTGCTTGACATGAACCGGGCATGGCGCCGCACCATGCAGAATAAAACGCAACTTTTCAGTGTTGTATTTACCGCGCACTGCATCGGGTAAGGCAAGCATTCGATGAAACATGGTGGCAACCATATGGGTATGCGTTATGTCATGTTCTTCAATTAAGCGCAGCGTTTCTTCCGGATCCCATTTGTCCATCAATACCGTGCCGACACCATTTGCAATCGGTGCAACGATATTAAACGCAAACGGAGCAGCATGATACGCAGGACCGGTACACAAAGAACGATCCGTCTCGGCATTCCAGGCTGCCGCCTGAGAGCTTCTGGTCACCGTGTCCGATGAAGGCCGAGTTGTTCCGGTGCCATTGGTGGGAGAAGAAGTCGTTGTGCCATTTGCAGTCAGACCAGGCTTGCGATACACACCTTTGGGTCGACCCGTGGTGCCCGACGTGTAGAGCATGTGCCCGCCGATTTCAGGATTCTCAATGTTTGATTCATCCTGAGCGCAAACAACGTCGTCGTAGTCATCAAATCCTTCGATTTCTCCGCCGACTGCAAGCGTAACTTTCAACTGGGCAGAATTGTCTGTCAGCGCGTCAACAGCAGATTGTTGGCAGCGAACATCGGCGAGGAACGCTTTCGCCTCACAATTACTCACAACATAGGATGCGTTGTCACCCGTCAGATGCCAGTTTATTGGCGTGATACGCAAACCGGATCTCATACAGGCGTAATAAACCTCAAGGAACTCCGGCCTGTTTACCAGCAACATCGCCACGCCGTCATCTGCCTTGAGTCCGGCCTTCCTGAACACTCGCGCCAGCTGATTCGCGCGTGCGTTAAGCTCAGCAAACGTACGATCACCGAAATTCGAAATCACAGCCATCCTCATCGGTGCCCGGGCGGCATGGTAGGCAACGGCCATACCAGTCATCATCGCTTGCGCAAGGTCCTTGCTTGAATCTTCAGGCATTGACATTCCCTGTTAATTTCACAAAGTATTCACTGTGATGTTACTTGTTATGTTCATTTAGATTGCATTAACTTGCCAATCAGCGCAACTACTACTGGTGATGGCTATGGACCTGGGAGTCTCTGACAATGTAAAGCCGGTATAATCAAGCAATCACTTCCGCGCCGGGTTCGCTGATATCGCGACCACAATCATCACTGCAGATCCGCCGGGATTGACCACCCACCACATAGAGATATTCCCACGAAAGCATGCCAAACAAGCCCTTTGGCCAATTGATGACAGGATTCCCAGTGAGACGCCATCCTAAACCTGGTGAAGAATCTCCAAGATTCCTCGCGATGCCAGGATGACAGCTTATATCTGTCAACGTATGATGTGTCTTCATCTTGAAATGAGTAGTAGCAACACCTAAGGAGCACAACATGATTGGATACGTAACTATCGGTACAAAGGACATGGAGAAAGCCAAGGCATTCTGGTTAGAACTATTGGAGCCACTCGACGCCAAAATCCTCATGGACATGGACAGAATCGCCTTGATGGGATCAGCTATGGACCAACCCATGCTTGCTGTCTGCACACCCTTCAATGAAGAAGAGGCACAACCTGGCAACGGTAACATGATCTCGATTGCTGCCGGGTCAAGGGAAAACGTAGACAAAATGTACGCCAAGGCGATTGAACTGGGTGGTACTGACGAGGGACCTGCAGGCGAGCGCATGCCGTCTTTTTACATCGGTTATTTCCGTGACCTTGACGGGAATAAGGCCGCCTTCTTTCATATGGGATGAGGAATTATCCCACTGTCACCGTTTGTCCAAGTGGGTCGATACATCGGTCGTCCTTGTTCCTGGTATTGTTGACATAGGTGGACATTGGCGTTACCGACAGTGGGAATCGTATTTCCGGTGCCAGCAATACCTTCAATTCTTCAGGACTCGCCTCTGTATCAACCCATTTAATTCTTTCAGTAACCAGGAAAAATGCCTTTAACTATCCCCGGTATAAGTGGTATAAGTTGAATTTAAGTGAAAAGGGTCTTTGTCCTACTTATACTCCGCCATGACCGGGGAAATCAATCTGCGAGGACAAGTGTTGCCGATTGGAGGATTGGTGGAAAAGACTTTGGCGGCACTGAATGCCGGAATCAAGACGGTTTTAATTCCACGGGGCAATGAGAAA
>JAPUGI010000211.1 GCA_027292925.1 Gammaproteobacteria bacterium | reverse complement strand
GTCGATTCAGATGTCAACGATACTAGAGGGTTACAACGATTTTTCAGATTTCGACTATTCTGAGCTCAGGTTAATAGAGCCTTTGCGTACGCTTCGCATGATGTACCATGCCGCCTGGCTCGCCAGAAGATGGGATGATCCTGCCTTCCCGAGAGCGTTTCCTTTTTTCAATACAGAACGATACTGGGCGGAACATATTTTGGAACTACGTGAACAGTGGTCCAAACTGAGTGAACCATCACTCCAGGTTTATAACTGAAAGCATATGCTGTCATCCTGAGCGGAATTTGTTTACAACCGGATTGGCGTACATCTTCAACCATTGCTCCCGATGTCGCGCTTCACAGTTCTCCAACCTGGCCTCATAATATTGTCGATCTCCTACTGCGGCTTTGTCCTGTACCTGATTCCAGACTTTTTGGTAATGGCCTTCCTGGATTTGGGACAACGCCCAGTAGTTAATTGGAAAGAGCTCAAAATTATCCATTACCTGACGATCAACTTCGTCGGCGACTTCTTCCGCGGTTGCGAAAGACGCATCGAGCACTTCTCCCAGTCTAAGGATGACATTGCCCTTATGTCCGGCTAATCCCTTCACGAGGCTTAATAAATCCTCTCCCTCCGTTTTTTCATATTCACCGGATAGTGCCACCGAAGTCAGCTCCCTGGCTTTCATCTCATCACAAGGGTCAAATTCATAGGAAAGGGACATCGGGACGATTTTCATCGCTGCTATGGACTCCGCGAAATCGCGTTTTCGTTCATACAAGGTAAGCATCTTGATCACTGCCGGATCTGTCTGGTCGATTCCATTCTTGGCTCTACCTTCGCTCTGTGCAATCCACACGGAACTGCCCTCACGCAACGAAGTTCGAATGTACTCTGATGACTGCATCAAGGCTTTGTACAGATTTCTCGTACCTTCAATTGATCGTTTAATGAAAAAACTTTTATTCAGTTTCATCAAGTCAGTTGCGAATCGGCGTTGTATCAGATTATCGCCAACTGCAATCCTGACGGTGTCAAAACCAGACAAATACAAAGCGTAGTTCAACAACAGTGAGTCCCCGGCAATATCACGATGGTTGCTTATGAAGAGATACGATTCTTGCCTGTTTAACTTATCGAGACCCTCATATCTGAACTCGGTGATTGATTCTTCCACCAATCGTTTTGCTGCCCGCGCGATGATTTCCTGGAAGCTCCTGATACTGTCCACACCAGACAATTGCCTGCCCAGTTGACGTATCACCCGCATTTCAACCAACCATGGCAGGAAGCGATGCAGGCGTGGAGCCTGCCATTTTCCGATAAACTGGAGAAACTCCTGGTCCCGGAGTAATCGGCCGATAACGCCTGCTACCTCCAAATCCTCGTATGGTCTGATATCTTCGAAACTGCCCATGGGTTGTAATTCCTATTCGGAGATATTCTACTTGTTATGGTCGAGTGTGGCGCTATTATCGAAGTCCGTTATTATCCTCCTCTCCCGATGTAGCAATCCACAATTATGCCATTCGAAATCCGTAGAGCAGTCGAATCCGACCTTGAACGACTCACTGAAATCTACAATCACTATGTGCTCACAACACCTGTCACGTTCGATATCACCGCGTTTACGCCCACGGAAAGATTGGACTGGTTTCATCAATACAACTGCAATCCGGTTTACTTGCTCCTGGTTGCCTGCCTTGATGAAAAACTCATCGCTTATGCCAGCAGTAGTCAACTCAGGCAAAAACCTGCTTATGATCGGTCAGTCGAAACCACCATATATATTGACCCGGAATTCAGTGGGCGCGGATTCGGTAAAAAACTCTACGCTCAGCTGCTACAGGATTTGCAGAAAGCCGGTGTCCATCGTTGCTACGGTATTATTACCCTGCCCAATGATGCCAGCCTTGCGTTGCATTCAACCTTGGGTTTTACGAAGGCAGGTCTTCTAACGGAAGTCGGTTATAAATTCGATAAATATTGGGATACCGTTTGGACAGAGAAGACTTTCGAGTCTTTGGATTCTTCGAGGGAATCAGGACTAGTGGAGCATTTATCTCAAGATCAGGAAGGCTCCAACGCCAATTAGCAATACAAATACCAGTCTGCGAACGAATCGATCAGGAATGTGATGCACAAACCGGCCTGTCACCGCAGTGACTATAACGACGACAGGTAGTGACGCACCTGCTATTAGCAGTACCCGGCTATCGATATGTCCTGCCACTGCAACGACAAGCGTCCTCCAGAAGGTAGAGATTGCGAATACAGCAAGCAGGGTTGCCCTGATGACGTTTAGCTCAACCGGTTGGCGGTACATATAGTATGCCAGCGGCGCCCCACCGGCACTGTAAAGACCGGCTATCAATCCACCTAATACGCCATACAATGTGGTAGTCGTGTTTGAAGATTTTTCTTCATAAGGCGCCGGGGTAATCATCAACATAATCCCAGCACCGATAATCACGATACCTAACAGGGTTTGTAAAAAGTCGTAGTATCTTGAACTGAGGTATTCCAGCAAAACAACGCCCGCAACCAGAACAGGGACCAGTCCAAGTGAGATCCATTTCACATAATCGAAATCAATATGGCGCCGATTGTTCCTGAGGGCAACTACCGTATTTACTAACGTAATAATGCTGATTACCGCCGCAGAAAAGCTGATTTCGGCAATATCCAGAACTGTCACACCGGCGATTATGATCAAGCCCAGTGCAAAACCAGTAATGGTCTGTACAACCGCCCCTGCGGCCACCAGAGCAAAAAAAAGAAGTGTGTTAGTCTCGAGCATCGTGTTCGTATTTGATTATTGAGGCACCAGCTTAACGTATGTTTCGACTGTTGGAACTTGAACAGCAAACGGAAATTCCCAAATGCTCTGGATAAAAACAGCTCATATTCTATTTGTCATGTCATGGATGGCAGGTGTTTTTTATCTACCTAGAATAATCGTGCACTATGTTGAAGGTAACGCTGCAGGTGAAGACACCAGGCGCCTGGTGATCATGGCTGAAAAGCTTTTCAGGTTTTCTACCCTGATGGCGCTGCTGGCGATCATTCCCGGGCTGTGGTTATGGTTGGGCTACAATATCTCTGGAGACTGGATGCTCGTAAAACTCGGGCTGGTCATGGTTCTAATTGCCTACCAGTTGCAGTGTTTTCGTTACATTCGCCAGATGCAGAACAGCCAGGTTATTCGCTCATCGTCGTTTTTTCGTTTTTTTAATGAATCCGCCTTGATTATTGTCATTCCCATACTGATTCTGGTCGTAATAAAGCCCTTTTAGGCGCCCCAGGCAAAGCGACAGATTATTCAGGCTCCTGCGTATAAACGGGTGAAAGAACCCAATTTATTACCAGATGGAGAGTTCATGCGATTTCTAAAAGCAAAACTTATCGCTACTGCACTTATTGCAAGCGTTTCAACCCCGGCATTCACTGACCATCGTAGTGACCGGATCATTGAACGATTAGACTCAAACGATGATGGCAAGATCAGCCTCGAGGAATTCCAGCCGCCAGGAGGAAGCCCCGGTGAGAGGATGCTTGAAAAAGCCGACCTTGACGGCGATGGCCTGATTACATTGGACGAAGTGCGACAGGCACACGCAAAAAGAATTGCCAAGCATCGGAAAGAAATGGAAGCCCGCATGTCCCAGACGCAATCAGAAATGGACGAAAAATTCACAGAACTAGATAGTGATGGTGACGGTTCCGTGACGCCAGAAGAGATTCGCTTACATGTCTTTAACAAGATGGACAAAGATGATGACGGCTTTTTGTCCGCCAGAGAATTGAAACATGCGAAACATCACAGGCGTATGAGACAACGGCATCACAGAGACGGCTAGCTGGTACCCGGACTGCATTTCACTGGTATTATCTCTAATGAAATGTATTACTAATGGGGGTGGATGAAGCAGACCTAATCAGGAGATCAGTTGGCGGAGATGAATCCGCTTATGAGCTGTTGGTTGAGCAACATCTACCTTCCCTTTCCAGCTATGTAATGCGAATGATGGCAAATGCGGCAGAAGCAGACGACATTATCCAGGAGACATTTATCCGTCTTTGGACGGATGGATACAAGTACAAGCCCGGGTCAGCAAAGTTGACCACCTGGCTGCACAACATCGCCCACAATCTGTGCATTGACTATTTTCGTAAACACAACCGATTAATCGCTGAAGAAGGGGAACAGCCTGATGCAGCAGTAATCGGGCCTGAAGAAAATTATATTCGGCATAGTCTGGGCAGGCACATACAAGGAGCAATGATGGCAATACCTGAGAGGCAACGAAGCGCCATCATCATGTGTCACTACCAGGGGCTATCAAACAGAGATGCCGCATCCGTGATCGGAGTTTCAGTGGAAGCACTTGAATCATTGATGGCACGGGGACGTAAGAAACTTAGGAATATATTGACCTTGGACTGGCAAGAAGAATGAACATTAAACGTTTCCAGCAGTTACTAGAGGCGTACGGCACGCGGGAAGAGAATTGGCCGAGAGAGGAAAGAGAAGCAGCACGAATGTTGCTTCAGTCAAATTCCGATTGCGAACGTCTATTTCAGCAGTACCAACAGCTCGATGGCTACCTGGATGAATATGTAACGCGCATACCAGCAGGGCTGGGTGAAAAAATTCTAAGCGGGTTACCCATGCCACTGGTTGACCGAATTATTAGTTGGTTAATCCCCGACGTTAAGTCCGAAATCTGGAAACCGGCAATTGCGGGTTCATTGCCTTTGGTTGTGGGAGTGATACTCGGCACCAGCACACTCGGCAGTCTGTTAGATGCTACAGAACCCACCGACAACTGGGAGGAAGAGATTTACCTGCTGGCGCTTGACGATACCGCTAACGGGGTGGAAGTGTTCGATGAGTAAAGGCAGCATAATTGGTATTGCCCTGGTCTTCTCCGTTGCTTTGAACCTGCTGGTTGTTGGCGCAATCATTGGCAGGACCGTGTTTGGCGCTAATCCCAGGTCGCCCTCTCATCCTCCGCTAGGCTGGGTCCTCCGGAACCTGGATGAGGAGACCAGAAGGAAAATACGACCAGGACTCGAAGATCAGGCAAGAATAGTCGCGCCTCTTCGCGATGAAATGCGTGCGGCACAGTTAGAGTTCTACCAGTTAGTCAACGAAAAAGAGATCGACGAGGCAGCCCTGGGACAATCCCTTAGGAGGTTACGTAAAGCTTCCGGCGAGTTTCAATCCACGCTGCACGAGCACATGGTTTTAATCCTGAAGGATCTCGAGCCTGAGCAAAGAAGAAAAGTTTCGCGATTCCTTATGCGCCATGCCGAACGCAGGCAACACAGGCGCGGACCACGGGACTAATTTTGCGTAGAGGAAGGAATTAGCGGTTGTTTTCTTTGGCACCAGAAAGGCTGGTATATAATCTCCTGTTTATGTTTCTTTGGTCGTGAATCACAAAGTCAATGCTGCCCTCTCCGGGCTATTTCAAGCCGCGCTGGACAAATCCCGTCAGGATAGTTTCAGCACACGCTTTGACCCTTCGTTTCGATCTGAATGTGAAATAAGTCAAACCGGCGACGACACCTTGTGGCTACCCAGGGCCCAGTCACTGGCTGTAGATTTTTCCGGGCTTGCAAATGCTGTGGGTGCGCCAATACATCCGGATATTTGTGCCTACTATGGTAGCTATTGGGCGGGTACTCTGGAATCAACCAGCCAGGAAGGACACGTAAGCCTTATCCAATTATGGAACGCCGATGATTTTGACCGCCTGATTGGAAACCTGATCGGACACCTCATGACAAAGCAGCGGCTTAAACAACCCTTTACAGTATTCTTTGCCAACACTGAACATGATTCTGAACTTTTCCTCAGCATAGACAACGAATCCGGCCAGGTTCTTTTGGAGGAACCTGCAAAGGCACCCCTTAGGGTCGTGGAGCAGGATTTAGTCACGTTTCTCAAGCGACTGACTCCAGTTACCACTGAAGCTAGAATATACTGATCCATAACTTGACGAAGACAGTCCAGAATGAACTCAATTACCCTGGCGCCCATTAAAAACATATCAGGAAATGTCTCGCTTCCGGGCTCCAAAAGTCTGTCAAATCGTGCTTTGCTACTTTCCTCTTTGGCTAAGGGAAAGACCGTGCTAACCAATTTGCTAAGGAGCGAAGATACCAAACATATGGTAAGCGCACTTCGCCAATTAGGCACTCACATAGATTTAGGTGACCATGGAAAACGCGCAGAGATAAGCGGTAAGGGCGGGTTATTTACTACTCCGGTTGAAAGACATTTTTTCCTCGGCAATGCTGGAACAGCTATTCGACCTATTACTTGTATCTTGAGTCTTATCGACGGTGAGTATGAAATCGACGGCGACGAGTATATGCGCGCGAGGCCCATCGAACATTTGGCGGACGCCCTACGGCAACTGGGGGCAGATATTCACTACCTGGATAAGGAAGGATATCCGCCGCTAAAAATAGTAGGGGGAAAGATCACCGGCGGACCTGTGAAAATACCAGGGAACATTTCCAGCCAGTTCCTGACATCGTTGCTTATGAGCCTGCCACTTACAGCTACGCGAAGCACAATCGTAGTGATTGGCGAACAGGTCTCCAAACCTTACCTGGATATTACACTCGACATCATGGAGCGATTCGGGGTGACCGCTTCGCACAAGGATTACCAGGAATTTGACATTCCCGGAGGACAACAATATCAATCCCCAGGGTCTTATATGATCGAAGGTGATGCATCATCGGCATCATACTTTTTCGGCGCTGCCGCAATTGGCGGCTCCGTCCGTGTCAATGGACTGGGCAAGGATTCCATCCAGGGTGACCTGGCGTTTATTGACGTCATCGAGCAGATGGGTGCTACCGTCATCAGGAACACTGACTGGATTGAAGTGCGGAAGGCGCCATTAAAAGGTGTGGACGTGGACCTCAATCACATACCCGATGCAGCCATGACCATTGCAACAGTGGCGTTATTTGCACAAGGTCCAACCAGAATTCGCAATATTTACAACTGGCGAGTAAAGGAAACTGACCGTATGCACGCAATGGCCACCGAACTCCGGAAATTAGGCGCAATTGTAGAAACAGGTAACGATTACATCGTCATCGAGCCGCCGCAGGAACTTAACTCGGTGGATATAGATACCTATGGAGATCACCGGGTAGCCATGTCTTTTTCCCTGGCTGCCCTGGGAAACAAAGCAATTAAAATTAATGACCCTGAATGCACTCGTAAAACTTTCCCTGACTATTTTGATGTGCTGGAATCAATTTCCAATCATTAGGAGGCTGTCAGGGAATAGAGAAACTACTGCTATGGCCTCCTATTCGCCGAACGTCTCACCGGGGAAACTTTGATCAATTACTCGATATCCATGCTCGCAATGCGCTCTGGTTTCATGAAATTATTAGCCATTGCCTTCCTTCTCTGCACGGCACCCTGTCTTTCGACATTTGCCAACGACAACAAGGGTGAACAATGGAAGCTGCGAAAAGATAAAAACGGAATCCAGGTCTTTAGTAGAAAAGTCGCCGGATCGAAATACGAAGAATTCAAGGGAGTTGTGGAATTAAATGCAACGCTGGCAAGTAGTCTCGCTCTTCTGGACGACACAGAAGCTTGTCCTGATTGGATACATCAATGCGAATCGGGCAAGGTATTGCAGAGAACCGGATGGCTGGAACGCCACATTTACCAGGTTAGTGACCTGCCTTTCCCAGCAGCTTCCAGGGATATGATTTTTAAGGCAACGGTACGTCAAACCGAAGTTGGCAACATTCGAATTGACCTTCAATGCAAACCTGATTTCATCCAAGAAACCGGATACATTCGTATTACAGAATCCTACGGCAGTTACCTGTTGGAAAAACTTGCCGAAAATCGAACGAGATTAACCTGGGTTCAATATGTTGATCCTGCCGGTGCGCTTCCTGCCTTCATGGTGAACTCGATGCTGACGGATGTTCCTTTTAAGTCCCTGGTGAATTTCAAAAAAGTGGTTAAACGAGATAAATACCGGGATGCCAAGTTCGTCCACCATGAAGATGGATCTTTGAGTTTAAGCCGATAGCCTTGAGCGACTCTTGTAGATAGCATTGAGCGGCTCTTTGTAGATAGCATTGAGCGGCCTCTTGTAGAGAGCCTTCAGCGGCTCTTGTAGATAGCCTTGAGCGGCTCTTGTAGAGAGCCAATTCCCTGTTGGCCCTGGTTGCGCCTGGATTCAAGTTCCAATAAGAATTTTTTTGTTGCCAGTCCCCCGCCAAACCCCGTCAGGCTACCATTTGAACCAATCACCCTGTGGCAGGGAATAACGATGGGCAGAGGATTGCGACCATTGGCAGCACCAACCGCCCTCACCGCCTTCGCCCTGCCAATACTAACTGCGATATCCCGGTAGGTGCGGGTTTGTCCATATGGAATTTGAGTCAGCGCCTGTAAGACTTCCAACTGGAATGGTGTTCCATGTGGTGCCAGCAACAAGTCAAATTCGAACCGTTTACCGTCAAAGTATTCGCCTAGCTGCCTCGACGCATCGTTGAAGCAATCAGCCTTCAATATCCAGTCAACACCGGGCGTCACTTTACCTTTCCCGTTGGGAAAGCCAATGTAAACTAAACCCTTATCTTCTCCTGCCAATAGCAGGTCTCCTATCGGTGAATCCAAATAACAATAATTCATCTGATCTCCCTGCGCACATCTTAAGGGCGCGCACATATTACGCATTACGCCAGAGATGCATCCCCGCATAAGCCCGCCAGGGTCGCCATCGCTCTGCACGCATTAACAACTGCCTCTCACTGTCAATTCCCAACATTTTTCTCGCAACCCTCAATAGGACGAGGTCACTATGCAGGAATACATCCGGGTCGTTCAGGGCTCTCATGGCCACATACTGGGCTGTCCAGGGTCCAATCCCCCTAATGGCAACCAGCTGTTCAACCAGTTGAGCCGTATCATTTTCTACACCGAGTTCAAGCTCGCCATCAAGTACCGCCTGGGCCATTAACTTAATTGCCCTGGCCCGATTTCCTGGCATCGGTAATGCTCCAGGATCTATGTTTGCGATGACTGCCGGACCGGGAAATACAATACCGTACTCGGTCTGGTCTCCATATTTCTCCGCGATTCCGCCCATGACCGTCGTCGCCCCTTTTACCGAGATTTGTTGGCCAACAATCGCCCTGACCGCAATCTCGAATCCATCCCAGGACCCGGGGAACCTTGGTCCGGGATTTTGTTTCTCCAGTTTGGCTAACGACTTGTCCTTTTGTAATCGGCATTGAATATCCTGCGGCACTGCATCGAGATCGAACAAACGACGAACTTTCTCAACAATGCGAATAAGAAAACACGA
>JAPUGI010000210.1 GCA_027292925.1 Gammaproteobacteria bacterium | reverse complement strand
GCTATTGCTCACTCTAGTGGTTCAATAAAAAGTGGCTCAATAAAAATCGAGGGGTCAGAGTCGTTGAACGTTCAACTTAGCTTGGCGTTCACACTCGGCCTTTAGAAAGGGATATCGTCATCAAAATCATCTGCCGGAGGTGGTCCAAAATCCTCGGAGGGACTGCTGGTTGTATCTCCATTCTCAGTTGAGGGCATACCACCCACAGCAACACGGCTGTCGAGCATCTGCATCTCACGTGCGATGATTTCCGTCGTGTAGTGTTTTTGCCCTTCTTTCTCCCACTGGCGAGTTTGAAGTTCTCCTTCGATGTAAACCTTCGACCCTTTTTTTAGATACTCTGCGGCAATCTCACCCAGCCTGCGGAAACAGACCACACGATGCCATTCAGTTTTCTCTCGCTGCTCGCCACTGTTTTTATCTTTCCATGATTTAGAAGTAGCAATTGAAATGTTAGTTACTGCACCACCGTCCGGCATATAACGGGTTTCAGGATCATTCCCCAGGTTACCCACTAGAATCACTTTATTGATGCCCCTCGCCATTTTTTTCTCCTTCACTACAAGAACAGCTCAAGGCTGTTTACAAGAACAGCTCAAGGCTGTTTACAAGAACAGCTCAAGGCTGTTTTATCCAAATCCCCCGTGAGGATCTAATTGCCAATCATCGCTAATTCACTATCATCGAACGCATTGTTGTCGATTTTCAGGTACGCGATCTTCTCTTCTTCGATAAGTACCACATCAATTACACCACGGATAGATAATAACCGTTCCAGTATTTGATTGGCAGATAATACGCTGGATTCGTCATAGCAATAGGTTCTGCTGGCGATATCCCCTAACTTCGGCAATCTGAATGACAACATTAACCACAACAAGCAGAACGTGGCATTAACCCACATCAATGTGGATATATCCGAATGGGAAAGTATCAATCCTCCTACAGTCCCTCCGGCAAATATCCCTGCAAACTGAGAGCTGGAATAGACTCCCATGGCAGTGCCACGAGATCCTGCGGCAGCCATTTTACTGACTCGCGCCGGTAGCATCACCTCCAACAGGTTAAAAGCCATGAAAAACAGTGTGATCGCCCCTAGAACGGTGTAGTAACCCCCTGCGCCCCCCAATAAGACAAGAGAAAACATGCAGATTGCAATAGTTATCAGCAACATGGGGTTTGCGTACCGTGTCTTATCTGACAACCACATGAAGGGGGTCATAACCACGAAGGACACCAGAAGCATGACGAAATAGTACACATAGTGTTTTCCCGGGGGGATGCTTCCGGTTGCTTCGAGTATCAGCGGAAAAGCGATGAAACTCGCCATCAGCAAATAGTGAACCATGAAGATCCCGACGTTGAGGCGCATCAACCCGGAGTCTCGCAAAACCGAACCTATACGATCCTTCTGTAACATTGTTTCGAGGTTACGAGTCCTTACCTTCGGTGCCGGAATGACCGTGAGCAGAACCAGAATTCCTGATACGCCAGCCACGGCAGCAAACAAAAAAACGCCTCTCAAGCCGAAGAAATTGTGGACCAAAGGGCCAAGTACCAGGGCGAGCCCAAAAGACGCTCCTATTGATACGCCTATTATCGCCATTGATTTTGAACGATGATCTATCCTCGTTAAATCTGACATCAGGGCTAACAAACTACTGGCTATGGCACCACAACCCTGAAGAAACCTGCCCGCAATGACGCCATAAATTGATTCACTGAACGCTGCCACCAGGCTACCCGCAACGAACAGGCAGAGGCCGACGAGAATGACATTCTTCCTGCCAAACTTGTCCGACATCAGTCCCATTGGAATCTGCAACACCGCCTGGGAAAGACCGTAGATTCCAAGTGCAAGGCCAATCAGTGCAGGTGTCGCATGGCTGAGTTCCCGACCTGCGATGGGTAAAACCGGCAGGATCATGAAGAGTCCAAGCATACGAACCTGATACAGCAAACCAATGGATGCTGCTGTTTGAACTTCCTGCTTATTCATTCGGGTTTGGTGAAATTCTCTAAAACTGTTTTTTATCTACGTCTTTGTAAACTTTAATATTAGCCTGACTTTGCTATGACGAGGTCAAACTTATACTATCGTGCCCTCTTGATGGCTCCGGGTTGAACGGGCTTACCGGCTCCGCGCTGAGGGCTGAACGCCAGGCAATTAATTAGGAGATCGTCGCTGGCAACAACGCGGCGGATGATAGCAAATCCAACACTCTCTTACAGTGGGAACGTGCATTTTCGTGAAGAAATTTGAGACTTTACTTTGCCTATCACACCGAAATGGCTCAACCTTTTCTAGGCGAAAATCCCTATGAAATTGATTTCCATCAGGGGTGCAAGGACCCACAACCTCAAGAATTTCGACCTGGATATACCACGGGATAAATTAGTGGTTATTACCGGCTTATCTGGCTCTGGAAAATCCTCGTTAGCCTTCGATACGCTCTATGCAGAGGGGCAACGTCGCTATGTTGAGTCCTTGTCAGCATATGCACGACAGTTTCTTTCGTTAATGGAAAAGCCAGATGTAGAACACATCGACGGTCTCTCACCGGCTATCTCTATCGAGCAAAAGTCCACCAGTCACAATCCCCGATCGACTGTGGGCACGATTACCGAAATTTACGATTACCTGAGGTTGCTTTTC
>JAPUGI010000021.1 GCA_027292925.1 Gammaproteobacteria bacterium | reverse complement strand
GGGCTTCATCGGCAGTGAAGTTTGCGCTTAGCTCCCCCCATTTTAGTGAACCTTCAGCGCGTGGCTTCATATATTCGACGGATCCCGTTGCTTCGAGTGGCAATCCATTTAGATCACCTAAAAGCCTGATCTGTGTTTGTGTAGAAGTTATTTCCCCCTCGACACTGGAGACATTTAGAACGATATTTTGGTCATCATCCCGGTACAGGATCTGACTGTTTGTAATCAGCAAATGGTTGAACTGAACGGGAGTTTCGAATCCCCTTTCGTTCCTAGCTGTTTCCGGGAACCAGTCACGAGCCACGGAACCACGCAAGCCACTCAGATCGACCCGAGCCCGATCAATCCGCAGGTCCGTGATAAGCCATGATTTATCGTTGAAAATTGAACCGGGATCGAGATTGAGACTAAGTTGTGCTGCGTAGAGCAACTCGTTCGGGATGATCTCGGCATTGCTTAAACTCAAATCCTTTACAACAACCCTAATCCCTGGGAAAAGCTGGAGGTCAGCCACTTCACTTACCCGTACATCCAGCCCTGAAACCATACTGATCGAGGTTACAAGCGTGTAGCGTTGCAAGGGTTCCACGATCAACAATGTCCCGGTCGCAGTAACAAGCAATACAAAAGTGGAGCATACAAAGAAAAATGCGACCTTCAAGAGAGAATACAGATTCATTCACTATTCATAAAAAAGTTCGTGTTATGCATTTGGTTCAGGAAATGTCCAGGCTACTGATGAACAATCACATCAAACATTGCCACGTATTGGTAAGAACGCTCAACAGGTTTTTCTAATCGTTAATTCGACATCTTACGGCCCGGAGCATAGTACCCGTTAGCTTCAAAAAAATTCCCAACTATGTTGCTTTAGCATTCTTGTGATATGTGGCTCAAGATTTCTATCGGACTAAGGTCCAATATCTTTCTCGCCCATTCACCCTAACATTTCCGCCCCAGTGTGGTGACTTCTCTGACGAAATTGAAAGGGAAGCGACTGGCTCTGCTTGTGATTCCTATCTACTTTTTGGTGTCTTTCTTTCAGGAATTATCTATGGAACCGATTGACTATTTTTTCTGGATCGTATTTTTCAAAATCGTCCGCCGCGTATTGGGAATACATGGACAATGGTTAACCCACTATTATCGACTGATTGAGCCGTAAGATTTCATGACATTCCCAGGACAACGGCGTTTTCTATTGCTGGCAGGAATACTTTGGTTAGCAACTGCTTGTTCAGTAAAACCACTCAATAACCGAGGCATTGGCGACAACACTGCTGCAACCGGCTGGCGCATACAAATTGATAATGATGCCCTGGCAACTGGCGGTCGGGATCGTAACTACACTGGTGGATTTCTGTTTTCGCAATCTGGTGACAGAACTGCTGAACGTGCCCTCTCAGTTGACGGCTGGCTGGGCAGGATCAATGATCTTGTTGATTTGGATGTGGCATCAGGCGCAATACTGTCACACAGCATGCAGGCAGGGATACTGGTCTTCACGCCTGAAGAAGTTAGTGCGACGGAACCCATATTCGATGATCACCCGTATTCCAATCTCATCTTTTTATCCAACTCTCGTCAATGGTTGTCCGTAGAAAAGAAATCTGTCACACGCTCGAGTTTGATGATCGGTGTATTGGGTACGAATGCAGCGAAGGCTTTGCAACAGGGATTGCACACTGTCATCGACGTAGAAGAAGCCAATGGCTGGGAGAACCAGATTTCCGATGGGGGTGAACCCACCTTTCGCTATAGCCTTTCTAGATCATCAATTCTTACATCTCACCACACCACGGGCTATTTTAGCTATGACGTAAGCACCACTCTTGAAGGTAACATTGGTTACATGACAGGTGTTAACGCAGGTGTAGCCATGCGCTTTGGCAAGATTAACCCCCTGGGTCGATTTTCCTTGCCGGAACCATCTGATCATTTTACTTTCAGCTATGCACCACTCACTGCAAAAGGGGAATCATCAGAGTTTTTTGTGATGGCCGGGGCTAACGTTCGTCTACGTGCCTACAATGTACTATTGCAGGGGCAATTTCGCGAAAGTGAAATGACCTTTGCAGGCTCTGAGTTAAATCCACTGATCGGTGAGGCCTGGCTGGGCGCCGGTGCAGCATTTTCAAATGGTTGGCTGGCAAGCTTTGTATTGCGTGCCCGAACCAAAGAGTTTGATGCTCAACAGGGTAATCATGTCTGGGGTACTTTGACAGTGTCAAAATCCTTGTAGATTTTTGCCGACCTCCATTGGATCCTCGACAGCCTGCGCATAATGAACTAGACACCTTAATGGCACGGGGTGATGCCAGGCCCTATAGGACCAAGGTCCAATATCGAATCGCCCACCAGGTTATTACTGTCAAGTCCGGCAGCCATTCCCTATAACCATTTTTTAAGTCCATAAGGACTTTCTGCGCGTCAACCATTCAATATCGGGGATCCATCAATGATCACAATCGTACGCATCGCTCTCCTTGTCGTTCTTGGCTTAACGATTGTTGGCTGCTCCAAACCACCACCTGCGGAAGTCAAAGAGGTATCCAGACCGGCCAAGATTTTCACAGTACAGAAGCCCGGTACCGCTTACATCCGTTCTTTTCCGGGTGAGGTGCGAGCCACTAACGAAGCCAATCTGGCCTTTCGGGTAGCCGGTGAATTGACGAAGATCCCAGCCAGACGCGGGACACAAGTAAAGCAGGGTGAATTGTTGGCCCAGCTTGATCCATCAGACCACCAGACTGCTCTGGACAAGGCGCAGGCCGAGTTTGATCTATCGAAGGCACAGTTCGATAGGGTGGCGGAACTGCTGGAGCGCCAATTAGTCTCGAAGGCCGACTACGAGCAGAAGCTTGCGATCATGAGGGTCAATCAATCGAACCTGACTCGTGCTCAGAACAACCTGGGTTACACCGGTATCTATGCACCGTTTGATGGCGTGGTCGCACGCCAGTTGGCCGAGAACCATGAAAACGTGGCGGCCGGTCAGGTGGTGTTGGTCTTACAGACCGCCAAGATGATTGACGTGGCAGTCGATGTCAACGAGTCGATCATTGCGCGCTTTGAGCGGCGTGAAGCGCAAACCAATCCGCGCCCGGTCCAGGTCCGTTTCCAATCCGCTGGCAAGACCTACCCGGCGTATTACAAGGAGCACGATTCCCAGGCCAATCCTTCAACTTTGACCTATAAGGTCATTTTTTCCCTACCCGTACCGGACGATATCAACGTTCTGCCCGGCATGAGCGCCACGGTCATCGCTGATCTCAGCGGCTTGTATGCAGGCGGTGCTACCAGTCTTGCGATTCCCATCGAGGCGGTTTTCAGCGCTGAAGACGAACCGCTTGATGCCGTGGAAAAATACGTGTGGTGGGTCGACCCTGACAGCATGCGGTCCCAGCGGCGCGCGGTGCAAGTGGGTCAATTAACTGGCGACAGTATTGTGGTCAAAGGTGGTATTGAAGAGGGCGACATGATCATCGCCGCCGGGGTTCATGCCGTGCTGGAAGGAATGCTGGTGCGAACCATGGAGCGTGAGGGCGGGCTGTAATGCTGCCATCTCAGTTTGCTATTGAAAACAGGGTCATCAGCTGGA
>JAPUGI010000209.1 GCA_027292925.1 Gammaproteobacteria bacterium | reverse complement strand
ACCACCATCCCACCTGCACGAATGAGTGGCCCCACCGGTGCTTGCCCATCGACTATTTGTTGCGGTGAATAAAACAGGTTGATATTTTCATTTAAAGCCATCAGGGCTAGACCAACAGCGGAACCTGATGTGACAACCAGGAACAACACCAGCAATAACCGGTTTCGACGATGGCGTTTCATCTTGCCAAATTTCACGATGCTTGTTCCTGCTGCAGTATCCTTCTCTGAACCCTGATAAGTTCTCTCCTCATGAGTAGCGGGCGCACAATGTTATAGGCAAACACCACCAGCGTAATGGCATAGGCACTCCAGACATAAATACCATAACCACCCATCTCAATAAAGGCCGAAAGGCTATCAAAAATCATGATGTCACCAGCTGCCTGACCCAGTCAGTTCGATACTCCCGATTGATAATCTCAATTCGAATTCGCACCATCCACAAGGTAAAGAAAAAGAAGTAATAACCAAACACCATCACTAACAGCGGTAACCACATCTCCATTGGCATGGCCGGTGTTTCGGTCAAGGTAAAACTGGAAGACTGATGCAAAGTAAACCACCAGTCTACCGAATATTTGATGATAGGCAGATTAATCACGCCCACCAGTGCAAGCACGGCGGTTGCCCTGCCTGCAGACTCTCGATTTTCCATGGCGGCGCGAAGTGCCATCATGCCGATATACA
Source organism: Gammaproteobacteria bacterium (assembly GCA_027292925.1). Classification (GTDB taxonomy): domain Bacteria; phylum Pseudomonadota; class Gammaproteobacteria; order Pseudomonadales; family Azotimanducaceae. Next base: position 5,133 of record JAPUGI010000209.1, on the reverse strand, counting down.
AAAACAACAACACCAGGGTTGATGTCAGACGTGCGTCCCAGACCCACCAGGTACCCCAGGTTGGTTTACCCCAGATGGATCCGGTGACAAGGGCGAGGAAAGTTATAGATGCACCAATTGGCGCCGCACACTGCATGGCAATATCGGCCAATTTAATGCGCCAGATAAGGTAAACGCCCCCGGCCGCTGCCATCATCGCGTATCCTGACTGGGCAAGGATCGCAGCTGGCACGTGGATATACATAATGCGCACGCTATGGCCCTGCTGATAGTCCTCCGGTACAAACAACAACGCCCAAACGACGCCAATCCCAATCAGCAGTGAAGCCATTATGGCGAACCACGGCAATATGCGTCCGCTGATGTCGTAAAAAGACCTGGGTGCGCCCAGTCTGTGAAACCAATTCCACATTTTTCAGTTCAACCAAATCCAGAGTTTTCTAAGTACAGCGGGTAATTTTAACAGATATCAATGTGTACATGACCGCAGTCCACTTATTGGGGGCCAATTCCGGATATTCCGGTTCACTTTGATGGAAGCGCTAATCGCTGGAGTTCTTCAGTCCAACCCAGAACCAAGTTCACGTCAACCAATGCTTCTTGATTTCCCGTGGCCATCATGAATTGCTTATCATCCCGAGTCACGCAAAAAACATGCGGTTCATTGCCGCGATATCCTGTAAACGGTGGTTTCATTTATTGTTCTTTGGTAGTGAGTAGCTAAACATATCCCAAAAATACTGGACTGCAAAATATATCGCCCAAAAAAAAGCCTCTTACAACTTAGGTGATTCAGCTACACCCCTTTGAATACTTTTCATCGACTTGATTTGATAACGCTTTAGGTTCAGCCTTGTTCTAACTCTCAGGTGCATGGAGTACCGGTGTGGAGACTGAAGTAATTGGAGTCATAGGTGAGATCATAGGCGCTGCCGCCGTTGTAAGTAGGGCGGTTTATTCTGCCTATCTACGAGCGGAGATGCCAGAATCCCTCATCATCGCTGAGGATACTGTGGCCTGCCACTTGTTTAGCTAGCAGAACATGCACTACCTGGAAGATCATGTCCCCGCCTCAGCAAATCACTATTGAGCAAGCTATTTCAAAAGCCAAGAAGGCTGCAAAAGCAGGTAACTTAGCGCTGGCTACAGAACTCTACAACACAATCCTCCAAGGTCAACCTGACCACACAATCGCCAAAAAGGGACTGCGCAAACTTCAAAAACAACAACGCCGCAGACCCTCCGGACAGACTATCACTGCTGATCCTTCACCAGAACAACTAGATTTCCTGGTCGATCTCTGTCAATCGGGGCAGATGGCAAGAGCAGAGGGAGCCAGCCAGGACCTGCTGAAAACTTATCCGCGATCTGTAATAGTGATGAACATATTAGGCGTCGCATTGCAGCGTCAAGGCAAGTTATCTGCAGCGGTGCAAGTCCTCGACAAGGCGATTTCTATCAGGCCGGACTTTGCAGAAGCGTTCGTCAACCGTGCCATCGTCCTCAAAGAACTGGGCGAATTCGATCGCGCACTGGTAAATTATGAGACGGCGATGCAGCTTAAACCAGATTACGTTGAGGCATACTATAATTGTGCCAACCTGTTGAAAGACCTCGGACAACCAGAGGCTGCTGTCACGAACTATCAGAAGGCACTCAAGTTAAGCCCCGACTTTGCAGCAGCCCATCGAAATCTCAGCGCGCTAAAAACATATGCACCGGGTGACACACAGCTGTCAGACATGGAGCGTTTGTACGCCAAACGACAGACAGACGAATCAAGTAGCAGTGAACTTTGCTTTGCGCTTGCCAAAGCCTATGAAGACCTCGGTGAATATGACAAAAGTTTTACCTATCTGGAAAAAGGTAACCGACTGCGTAAAAAGACGTTGGACTACAGGATTGAAAACGACCAGGCATTGTTCGCCCAAATCAAAAAACTATTATCCGATGACAACTTGATAAATTTTGCACCAGATGAACCTGCAGCTATCCAACCAGTTTTCATTACCGGTATGATGCGCTCAGGTACGTCGCTGGTTGAACAGATTATAGCAAGCCATTCCAGGGTACATGGCGCAGGAGAACTGGAAGCGATGAATCGAATTGCTCTACCCCTGCCCGCGCAATTTAAAGGCAGGAAACTCCTCAACAGCTTACGTCTTCAGTACCTTGACGCACTGTCTTCGCTAAATGTTGCTGAGAATATCGTTACCGACAAGATGCCTGCTAACTTCCGTTGGATTGGATTGATCTTAGCAATAGTACCGGAAGCAAAAATTATTCACGTCAACCGAAACGCGGTAGCAACATGCTGGTCTATCTATAAACACTTCTTTCCAGACGAGGGTATTGACTTCGCCTACGACATGGAGGATATCGCGGCCTACTACAAACTCTACCTTGACCTGATGGTATTCTGGCGGGAACGATTCGCAAGCCAGATCTACGAGCTTGACTACGAACAACTGACTAAAAACCAGGAGGTTGAGACTCGCCGCCTGCTAGATTTCTGTGATCTTCCGTGGGAAAGCCAATGCCTCGATTTTCACAAAACGAAACGATTGGTCAGAACGTCAAGCGCTATTCAGGTCCGAGCGCCCTTATATCTAGGCAGCTCCGATGCCTGGAAGGCTTATGAGGACCACTTGCGACCCCTGATACGTGCGCTCGCCTAGGTTTTTCGACATTAGTGGCTTAGTGAGATCTTCACACCCGCACTTGAGGCGACGGGCGCCACACCAATGCTCAAAGCAAGGATTGCCGCCAACCACAGCATATGGCCACCGTAGTCTCCACCGGTCATACCAGTTTTTATCATTTCTGTCGCCAGTATCAGTACCGGTACATAAAGCGGCAAAATCAGGATCGCAATCAAAACCCCGCCTTTCCGTAAGCCGACCGTCAAGGAAGCGCCCACAGCCCCCAATAGACTCAATGTCGGCGTACCGAGCAGCAAGGAGAGCAATATGGCTTCAATGCCCTGCTCGTTGACGAACAACATCAGGGCAAGCAACGGACTCAGCAGGGTCAAAGGTAGACCCGTCATCAACCAGTGGCTAATAATTTTACCGCCTACAATGAGCAGCATCGGCTGTTGCGTCAGTGTCATCTGCTCCAGGGATCCATCTTCATAGTCACTGCGAAAGATCAGGTCCATCGACAATAGTGTCGCCAGTAAAGCCGCTACCCAGATAACCCCGGGCGCGATACTCTGGAGCACATTTTCCGACGGACTGATACCCAGCGGAAACAGGCTAATTACGATGACGAAAAACACAAGAGGATTGAGCATTTCCGCCGGATTCCGAAAAGTGACCAACAGGTCACGTTTGATAGTTTCCAACAACATTAAGATGGCGCGCTTAAGTTCAGATGACGGACCTCGTGGTCCACATCGAGCAATTGATGGCTGGTGAGAATCACCATGCCGCCTTCATTGAGCTGAAACCCGATTCTCTCCTGCAGAAGCTTCACTCCATCAACATCGATCGCGCTCAATGGCTCATCAAGAATCCAGGCCGGGCTGGTCAAAAAGAACAAACGGGCTAGATTCACCCGCTTTCGCTGACCTTCAGACATGGCGCCACACAGCACATCTTCAAAGCCGCGCAACCCAACAGCAAATATCGCATCGTCGATTGTGCCGGTGTGCGTTCCCGGCTGGTAAAGTTCAGCTAGCCATTTCAGATTCTCACGGGCAGTGAGCTGGTCCTTGACACCCGGTTTGTGGCCAACAAACAAAGGCCATGCATCCAATGGCCAATCCACATCACCCGAATAGTCTTCGTACAATCCGCAGAGTATTTTAAGTAACGTCGTTTTACCCGAACCATTGGCGCCTTTTATTTGCAGCAATTCTCCCGGTGCAACAGCGAAAGACAGGTTCTCGAACAGAACTCGTCTGGCCCTTTCACAATATAGATCGTCAACCCGGAGCATACGTCATTAGCCAAATCACAAGATTGGCTGTCTGCGACATCAGGTCTCATCACCATGGGAAGGTAGAGGCTTGAACTTGAACCGCTGACCACCGATAGAAGCCTCATACATGAGGCCGCCGATGGCGTGCGTAAAAACCGCCATACCTTTGTTGAACCCGTACTCAACCTGGGCCGCGGTCGCAGGGCCTGCACTGACATTAGCTGATGCCCCGGCAGTACCCGCCTGGGCACCTGCCCCAATGGTGATAGCGACTGCAGATGCCGTCGCATCAAACTCATAGCTACCGGATATGAATTCATCATAGGCTCGTTTGTCTTTCAGGAAGATAATCTCGCTGAAAGCCTGGCCGCCCAGCTGGAAACCTAACGTTAATTTTGTCAGTGTCACATTTCCGGTTACCTTTTTATTAACGTAAACCTTACCCCTGCCAAAAGCCCCCCCGAAACCAACACCGCCCTTTCCAATGGCTGGAAAAACCGCAAAGGCATATGACTCCTCAAAGAATGGCCCGACGGTCGAATTTAATTCAAACACCTGGATGGTGCCATCGAAGCTATCCGCATGTACATGCCAGGCAGGAGCAACAAAAACCAATATTAATAAAACTCTAAACATCCAGATCACCTATCCGAAGCATTGATTGAGGTGCATTTTATCCAACCAGCTAGACACGTCCACCTGATCATCTGTTTCAAGCTGGTTGGAAATTTTGTTCCGGATCATCTGCCGGGATTTTTCGGGGTAAGCGCGACAAAGATAACTCACGTCTTCACCATAAGTATCCACATGAAAAGCTTTGGCCCCGGCACTGAACGCGACCGCGTTCGCCATCACATAGGGAACATAGGTCTCACACATTTCATTCAGCACAAATCGGGCAAACGACGTGGACGTGGGAAACGGTGACAGTTCGCCACCGCCATCCCATTGATCGGCTGTTTCTTCCGCCCATTCAATGACTCGTTTGAACCTCGCGATCGCTCTTTTTGGTGTCGGGTCCATATTGGTGTGCGCACGCAAGCCACCGAGCAGGATGCAATCCACGGCTGTGGGCCGATGCCCCAACAAATAGGGCGTTTCCCGGAGCTGCGAATCCATGGCCGCAATGATCCTTGTATATTCAGCTTCAACCTGGGTCTGTTGATGCTCGCTTTCTGTACCCGTCGCCCGACACGCCCTGGGTCCCCA
>JAPUGI010000208.1 GCA_027292925.1 Gammaproteobacteria bacterium | reverse complement strand
AAGTGCGGCCTCTTTTTTCTCAGGATTCAGACGTAACAAGTAAGTGGTGAGCTGTACTGCCCACTGATTATCACCTTTATCCAGGGCTTTCTGAGCGCGCTCGAGCATCGCTTTTTCACCACCAACCATCTCAACCATACGCCTGGCTTCGTCTTTTGGATAATGACGAACCATATCGATCGCATCACCGCCGTACCAACCCGCAACCTGGGTCCAAAGACTTCGGATAACGGTATTTCTACTGTGGTGATAATCGCGCATAATCGGTTCATCGTCGAGATGAGCAGGGAGCCGGAAGCTTCCCGCTGTCTCATCGCGCGAGTGGTCCTGGTTCGCATGATAGGTCACCTGATCGATAGTGCTGCGGACACCTGCAGCCCAAACCTTTAGCAAATGCTGAATCCCTTCGGGGTCATTAATGCGGGTAGGCGCATGCCCCATAGCCAAGTGATCCGGTTTCCAGGTGGCGATTATTTCTGCAGCTTCCATAAAGCCTTCAGGTCTGCGAGTCATTTCAAAGCGAGCGGTCGCAATCCAGGGGAAGAAGTCAGCAACCGTATCTGTGGCATAAGCAACTTTTTCATCAGGAATATTCACAATAAACAAATCGTCGATCTCTGAATGCACGGCAACAAACACGTAACGCACCCCATCGATAATGACTTCTTTCTCTTCCAGTTGCTCGATATCCAATTCAACGGTCGGAGGGAGGTAACTGACCTGTTTGGCATTAGCCGCAAAAGGATTCATAGGGTAAGGCAGTCTCTTACCATCGTATAAACGCTCAAGGTCGAACTGTCTTTCTCTGCGCTGCATGTTCATGAAGAAGGTAGGCTTTACCACTTCATCCTGGTAACGACGCCAGTTGGACAGTGCATAGATAGGGGTCTTACCCACTTTATCTTCCGGAATTAGTGCACGAACACCACCCGTGTGATCATTGTGACCATGAGTATAGACAACAGCTACGACCGGCTTTTGCGAACCCGTCATCTTTCTAAAATCAGCCAGAGCCTGCGCTGTTGTCTCAACGTGGAAACCGGCATCAATCGCGGTAATACCTTTGTCACCCAAAACAAACATGAATTGAGCCGGATCGTAGGCACGTGCGACATAGACCTTATCAGTCAGCTTCTCGATACGTGGTGGACCAGAATCCTGCTTGCGTTCCAGATCCGGGTGTATGCCAACCTCTATGGTTGCAAACGTCGAAATCGGGAAAAGAAGAGCAAGTAATGCAATGCACGAGAACCTTACCTTTCTATTAACACTTTCAGTCACCGCATAACGGCTGAAATTAAAACTAAACATAAATTAATCCTCTCGATACTGTTAATTTTCATGTGGACACTTTAATACATTGAAAATAAAGTATCCGATTCGATCTAGCCAGAAGGCATCTTAATAGAGTTCAAAATCGGCCTTGGTCATACCGCAATCAGGGCATACCCAGTCATCAGGAATGTCTTCAAACTTTGTTCCAGCAGGAATTCCTTCGCCGGGCAGGCCTTCCGCTACGTCGTAAATAGTTCCGCAAAATGTACATATCCACTTATTCATTGCAATTTACGCCGCAGGCACAGGCTACGCCACGATCGGTATCAATACCGGGCTCGAGTTGTCCTCTTCATGACATTGACGGGGCACAGTGTAGTGCGCTGACAGTGATAACAATTGTCAACTGCTTAACATCCGGGAAAAATATTTTGTTACCAACAGGTACGTCACCCTCTTTTGATTCACCCTCGAAATCAATCTGTATTGCTCCTGGCATTACTTGTTTGTCCCCTATGAATTACCTACACTTCAAATGGTTTTCGGCCGAAGAGTCAAAACAATTTGGGTACCTCCACCGTCGCCTTATTGAGGTTCAGTCGAAAAATGATCAAGCCAAATAACCTGATGAATTGGATCGATTCGTTGCCTCGCGACCTGATCGACGAACTTCACCAGCGAATGACCACTCGCACCTATCAGGACACAGAAGTCCTCTACCGTCCGGGCGACAGAATCCCCGGGCTATACCGAATTATTGAGGGCGAGTGTCGCATTACGGACTTCAGCTACGAGGGCAAGGAATTGCTGTTTTTCGCCGTTCGCAAAGGTGACTGCTTTGGTGAAATTTGTTTGATTGACGACCTGCCGGAACGCACCCTGGTTGAAGCCAGGGGGCCCGTGAAAATCGGTGTGCTGAAAAAGCAGGAATTTGACGAATTGTGCATGAGCCACCCACAAATCCTGCTGGCCCTGACCCGCTCATTGTGTTCCCGCTTACGCTACGTCGGCTCACTCTACAGCGACGCCTCCATGCTCAATCTGCGACAGAGACTGGTGCGCTCCATCCACCGTATTGCAGTCAGCAATCAGAAAAGTCCAGGCAGCGAAAATCGCATCGAACTGAAAATCTCGCAACTGGATTTGTCGCGCATGCTGGGGGTATCGCGCCAAAGTATCAGCAAAGAGCTCAAGAGCCTGGAAGAGGAAGGTCTGATTGACATTGAGTATGGCAAGGTGGTGATCAACAATATGGACACCTTACAGTGCAATTACAAAGACCTGCTCAGTTAAGCGCAGGTTGTACCCACCTGGACTGTAAATGTTTCTCCTGATGCAGTAGCGCCGGAATCCTCCCCACCAATAAGCGGTAATGTGCCCGGGGTAAAAAAATATTTCCTCCGGATGTTAAGCAGTTGACACTTGTTATCCCGCTCAGCGGGTTACATTGTGACCAGTCAACTTCTTGAGGAGGACAATCATGTCAATGAATCAAAATATTAATGCTATAAATTCTAAACACTTTCCCTCTATGTGGCAGGATTCGGTGACGGATATCGCCTGGGGAACACTATTCCTTTTTTTCGGATATGTCTTGGGATACTACTTTGTTATTAGTAGCGCTCTGAATGGTTCATTGCCCTATGCTGCGGCAACGTTAATCTGTGGTTTTTTGACCTTCGTGGGCTTTACGGTCCTTCATGAGGCGGGGCATGGTAATATTTTTAGAATGGGATCGCCGCTAAAGCCCATCGCGGATATCCTCGGATGGATCTCTTCCGCACCCTTGCTAATTGTGCCCTATCGACTTTGGCAAAGAATTCACGATCGTCATCACGCTTTTACCAACGATCCAGAAAGAGACCCTGATCATTTCTCGCTTGGTGATAAGTGGTATCATATCTTGCCGAATGTCATCTTCATCCCCATCCAGTATCACATTATGTCTGTGACCTCTCTACGTCACATAAAAACTTTTCGCGATACTTATCCGAGCACAATTGCGTACCTCGTTTTGGTTTTTGGATCGCTGAGTGCACTGGTGCATTTGGGTTATACGACAGAGGTTATTTCCTTTGTCCTTATTCCAAATGTTATCGGGGTGTTCTTATTGGCGATGATCTTTGATTATATTCCTCATCATCCACACAAATCTCTGGATCGTTACCACGATACGCGTATTTACCCTGGTAAACTGTTAAACGCACTTGTGCTAGGCCAAAACTACCACCTGATTCATCACATGTATCCGAGAGTACCTTGGTATAAGTACCAGGAGGTCTATCACCGAATTCTGCCAGACCTGGAAGCACACAATGCGCCCATCGAAGACATTAGCGGGGGTATTCGACCCGGTTTTATGAAATCACCGAATACCAGAAATCTTCTAGATGGCGGTAGATCCGTTAACATGTTGCTTAAAGTGGCAAAGATAGAACGCCTAACCTCGGATGCTGTGGCGGTTGCATTTGAGTTGCCTGCGGGGGAAAAACTTCAGTACAAAGCCGGCCAGTATATAACCGTGAGCAAATGGTTGAATGGCGAGCAGCAGACACGTTGTTATTCGCTCTGCGCAAGCCCGAATAAAGGTGAGCTGAAAATTGGCGTTCGCCATACGCCCAATGGCTTAGTGTCAGGTTTCATAAACAGGGAGCTGGAAGAAGGCAAAGAACTGATTATTCATGGCCCGTTCGGTGACTTCGTTTACCCTCCCGTATCTTGTGATGGGCATGGCGACGGTATACACAACAAAAGTATCGAAGCCTTGGTGTTGATTGCAGGGGGCAGTGGCATCACGCCCGTTCTGTCTATCATGGAAACTGCGCTGGATGAAAATTCATCGGCCCCCATTCACTTGATTTATGCCTGCCGAAGCAGAGACAGCATCATATTCCTCGATCAAATCGAGTCGCTCAAAGCGGCCAGTCCAGATCGTCTTAAAGTGACTTATGTGATTGGAGAAGATAATGCCGAGCCAATAGGCATAGAGGGTCGTCTGGATAGCACGCTATTGACGTCGCTGCTGCCTGCCCTAGAGGCCGGCGATAACGCATCCGCAGCATCCAATACAGAGTTTTATTTATGTGGACCTGAAGGCTTGAAGAATATGGTCGTTGAGACCTTGGCAAACCATGGAATCAATGAGAGTCGCATCCATGTTGAGCAGTTTGTCGCCACCGTGACAAAACCTGTTGGGGAACGGCATCGTGTCGATATCACACTGGGGGATGGGCAAAAACATGCACTGAACGTTGCGTCCAATCAAACCGTTTTGGAGGTCGCCAACGCAGAAGGCGTCAAATTGCCCCATGCCTGTGGTAACGGCACCTGTGGCACCTGCAAGTTCCAAGTGGATGCAGGCGCTGTTGATGACATTCCCGACGCCATCCCTGGCATTACCTCAGAAGAGAGAACCGCTGGTTTTACCCTCGCTTGTCAATGCAAGCCTCTAGGCAGCCTATCCCTCTCAGAAGCAGCATGGTAAACATTTTCGTATCAGTGGCCTGTGGCTTTTTTAACCTTGCAGGCCACTCATTCTGAGTAATTTGCTGGCGTACTACAGGGCAACCGGGGGCTGCCGAAGGGCAGTGATGAGGCCGAGATTGAATATATCAAGGCACAGGTGCGAGCCAAGGTTGAGCATCCCTTCCGCTACATCAAGCGGGTGTTCGGTTATGACAAGGTACGCTATCGCGGCCTGGCCAAGAATACCGAGAGATTGCACCTGCTGGCGGCATTCAGCAATCTGATGATTGGCAGGAAATATCTCCTTGCGTAAGCGAGGAGCGCCTGTAATCCGCTGAGTCGCGGATTGCGGTGTGGTAACGGGGCGGAAATCCGCCTGAAATGGAGAGATCGAGGGGTAAATCGGAACGGGTCACAAAATCGGTGACTTGTTTAGAGCTTCCCTAGCAAATCACCGGATAACGGGGGGCTAATATCATGGCACAGAAAACCGGAAACAAACCTGCAAGTTCCACAAGCGCAAAGGGTCCGAAAAAAACCACGAGCAAAGTCGGCAAGGCTAAACAGGCAAAGACATCACGACAGTCGGTGAGTAAACCAAAAAAAGCCAAAAGCACGGTGAAGTCGCGCAATGCGGGAAAAGTATCGAACAAAAAGACAGCGACAACCAAACGCAAACAATCAGTGAGCCATCCGGATCGGCATACCACGACGGTTATGACAGATACGCAAAGTGTTGATCCCGGCGAGCGAGAGGGACTCTATGGCCCTGCCCCCGAACTCATGGAGGCACAATCTGGCCTGTGGAATGCGTTGATGGATTACTACTTCCGCCTGGAAATCGACGGCTGGGATCGCCTGCCGGATCAGCCCGCGCTGCTGATCGGTGTCCACTCCGGTGGCCCCCTGACGATGGATGCCTGGACCGTGATCTTCGCCTGGTGGCGCCGTTTTGGGGCGACGCGAACGCTCCATGCCACAGCCCATGATATATTGATGGGTGCGCCTGTGTTGGGTAGCTATTTCCGTCGGATGGGCACTATTTCACCATCGCGCGAGAACATTCAGGCCGCATTCGACAAGGGAGACGATGTCGTCTTGTGGCCGGGCGGTGAGCAGGATTCTTACCGGGCCTGGTCCAAACGGGACAAGGTGGTTCTGGGTGGGCGCAAGGGCTTTATTCGGCTGGCGATGCGTGCAGGGGTGCCTATTGTTCCCGTGGCTACCGTGGGTGGCCACGATACCTTATTCGTACTCTCGGAAGGCCGCGGAATCGCTAAAGCCCTGAATCTGAAGGATCGCATGCGCAGTGATGTCGCACCCATCACTCTTGGCATACCCTTCGGTATCACATTGCACCTGACGCCATTTCAACATATCCCTTTACCCTCGAAGATCCGCACCGAGTTTCTGGATCCGATATATCTGGATAGCGACCCGGCGCGCGTCGATGATCAGGCCTACGTCGACGGTGCGTACAAAGAAGTCGAGGACGTTCTTCAAGCGGGGATGGATCGACTTGCCAAACGGCGGAAGTTTCCGATCTTCGGTTAGTCAACCGGGAGCCATTCAGATAGTCGATATTTGGGGTGTCCTGGTCCACCGATTCTTTGGGTTCACCGTCCGGACTGTAACGTGTTGAATCGGTAGCCCTTATTGTATCCTTCATGCAGGAACTCTCAAGAACTCGTTTTCGGAGGCCAGGATGCTCGTTGAACCTCAGCCGCCGCTGATCCAGCTTCCCAAGGGCTGGCAGGACTATGTCAAGTCGGCGGTTCTTTATGCGATTGTACTGGCACACTACTCGATTGTATACGCACGAGCCTAGGCTGCTGACAGCATCAATGTGGGGGGTGCGACTCGCGGCAGAGAACGACCGACTCCACGATGAGTGTTCCCTGCTACGCGAAGAACTCCGTCTAAAAGATACCCGCATGGCGCAGATCGTGCCTCAGCGCCAGCCACATT
>JAPUGI010000207.1 GCA_027292925.1 Gammaproteobacteria bacterium | reverse complement strand
CAGCTTCATTCCACAAAACATTTTCAGTGACCTGACGGGTTCACGGCCCACATCAATCATTGCGGTAGTGATATTTGGTGTACTCACAGGGATTGCGGGGCTTCAGATAACCCGTGACAACCCGGAGCAAGGGCAGAGATTCAAGGATTTTGTCGGGACAGCGCAAGCTGTAGTTTTGAAGTTGGTCAGGCTCGTCATAAACCTGACGCCTTATGGTGTTCTTTCCCTGATGACCAAGGTCACCGCCGGGTCCAATGGTAGTGACATCCTCGACCTGTTCAGTTTCATCCTCGCCTCTTATGTTGCGATCGCCATCATGTTCGTGATTCACGGTTTTCTCATCACTCCATTCGGCGTAAATGCTTTGCAATACTTCACGAAAGTGTGGCCAGTGCTGGTGTTTGCGTTTACCTCACGAAGTTCGGCCGCCACTATTCCGCTCAATGTGGAAACCCAGATAAACGATTTGGGTAATCACCCTTCCGTTGCCAACTTCTCGGCCACGTTTGGTTCGACCATAGGACAAAACGGCTGTGCCGGAATATATCCGGCCATGCTGGCTGTAATGATTGCACCAACCATGGGCGTGGACCCTCTGGATTTCATGTTTATCATCACGCTGATTGGCATCGTGGCGATTAGCTCTTTCGGGGTGGCTGGCGTCGGAGGCGGTGCCACGTTTGCAGCACTGATGGTGCTGCCGGTACTGGGCTTTCCCATCGCTTTGGCTGCGTTACTGATATCGATCGAACCTCTCATCGATATGGCGCGCACCGCTTTAAATGTCAATGGCGCGATGACAGCGGGAACTATCACGAGTCGGGTGCTGCACTTGTCGGATGTACCGGAAAGCGATGCGATGCCTGGGTAAAATCAAGCCTAATTGATTTCCCGTATCAATCCTTCCTGCGCCACAGAAGCGATCAAGGTGCCATCTCGCGAGTACATGGTCCCTCGATTAAATCCCCTGGAGCCCGCGGCAGCAGGACTGTCCTGGGCAAACAAGATCCACTCATCAAACCGGAATGGACGATGAAACCACACGGCATGATCGAGACTGGCAGTCATCAACCCCGTCATAAACGACTTGCCGTGAGGTAAGGTACAGGTACCGATAATGCCCATATCAGATGCATAGGCAAGTAAACACTGGTGCAGGGCAGTATCAGGGGGCAGGGATTCACGGGCGCGAAACCACATATGCTGGTATGGAGGACGTTTCAAAGGGTTCATAAAATCGATCGATTCCACTCGTTTCGTCTCGATTGGCCTTTCACGACTCATCATTTCTCGCATATGTTCGGGTATGGCATCCTTATTGGCCGCGAACATTTCATCTTCAGAACTCAGATCATCCGGGCCTGGTACATCGGGCATCTGCGTCTGATGGCTCAAGCCTTCTTCCAATCCCTGAAATGACGCCGACATGTTGAAAATGGCTTCACCACGCTGCACAGCAACAACCCGGCGTGTAGTAAAACTTCGCCCATCCCTGATGCGGTCAACCTCATAAACAATTGGAATTGACGGATCGCCCGGGCGTAGGAAATAGCCGTGCAGGGAATGACAGGGCCTGTCATCTACGGTGCGCGAGGCTGCTATCAGGGACTGGCCGATAACCTGACCACCAAAGACCCTGGGATATCCCTGGGACTCACTGATACCACGAAACAGGTTAGTTTCAATCTGCTCCAGATCCAGTTGATGCAGTAGAGATTGCAACGCACTTGTCATATTAAACGGGCCTCTCATGTTGGTGCGCCCGCAGAATCGCTTGCAATCGGCACAGATGCAAGATCAATTCACCATACTAATAGTCAGCAATTTGTCATTGACTATCGGCTACAGCCGTATATAATGCGCCCCGCTTGCAAGTACGCCTTATATTTATGCACAACGTTTCGATGTCCCTTTTGTACCTCGTCCTGATTTTCATAAGTAATAGCACCACTTCCAGCCAAATGGCCCTTAGCCCTAATAAATAGGGAAAGGCCGCAATTACTCTTGATTAAAAAGGAAATAATTATGTCTACCTCTACAGGTACCGTTAAATGGTTCAACGAAGCCAAAGGTTTTGGTTTTATCGCTCAGGATTCAGGTCCCGATGTGTTCGCACACTTCAGCGCCATCGAAAGCTCAGGCTTCAAAACCCTGATTGAAGGCCAAAAAGTCGAATTCACTGTGACACAAGGCCAAAAAGGCCCACAAGCAGAGAACATCGTCGCGGTCTAACTTCTACGAAAATTAGAGTACGAATAAGGGCAACGACCTCGGTCTTGCCCTTTTTTATCGGCTGCGATGCCAGAATCTCCTCGCATCGATCCGCGTGCGTTCAATCCGTTCAATCCCATTTTCACCAAGCCAGAGCGTAATAGCCCCCTCTTCTGCAGTGTTCAAAACCCTCACATGCCTGTTCTCATAACGACGTAACACTGCCTGTGCAGGATGATTGAAGCGATTGTGGAATCCGGCAGAGACTATCGCCAATCTCGGCAGCACATGATTAATAAATCCTGGACTCGATGAAGTCCGGCTTCCATGGTGTGGCACGGATATCACATAGATTTCCGGCAGTTCTTTTCCCAATAGCGTGTTTTCGGCAATTTTTTCAATATCACCAGTAATCAGAACGCCATAGTCTGGCGTGTGTGCCAACAGTAAACAGGAGCTGTTGTTACCACTGCCTTCCTGCAGACCAAATATCTCGAATGTAACGCCATCCACAGACCAGTTAATGTCAGATTCACAATTCTGCTGACTTCCAGCAACCGAGGAAACAACACGGCCGACGTCTAAGTTTCGAAGGATCGATTGCATTCCACCGGCGTGATCGTTATCACCGTGACTGATAACCAGGGTGTGCAACTTATCCACGCCTAATCGCCGCAGGAGCGGAGTAACGATTTGTTCACCCGAGTCAAAGCGTTCACCAAATTTTGGTCCCGCGTCATAGAGCAGCGCCGAATATCGGGTTTGTAATAGAACGCTAAGTCCCTGTCCAACATCAATAAAGGTCAGCCTCATTTCTCCTTTTTCGAGGACATGCGTCACGACAAACAAAGGCAAAAAACACATCCAGCCGAGCCATCTGGGAACAAGACCCCTTGGACAGAAAATTACCAGGATGCCGAACATGGCGATCAGGAACGGCAGTAACCCCTGGGTTCCGTGGAACATCCAGTCTTTGGCTGCCACCCATTCAATGCCTTGCCAGAGAATGGATAAAAAGATTTCGGCAATTGAAAGACTGGCTGCTGAAACAACTGTGCTCAATGGAGCGGTGGCAACAAACACCAGCAACCAGGGAATCACCATAAAGCCGATCCAGGGAATAGCAACCAGGTTGACCAGAAAAGCCACTAACGAGACCTGGAACAGCAGAAATAAAAGCAGTGGCAACATGGCAATAAACACAACCCATTGGGTCCGTATCGCGGCAAACAGGATTTCCAGTACCCCACCACGCTGGTAATCCCTTAACCGACCGGTGAATGCGTATAACAAGGCAAACACCGCGCCAAAGGACAGCCAAAACCCGGTGCTCATCACCGCAAAAGGTTGCAATAAAACTACGCCGAGCAAAGATAACGTGAACATGGTTAACGTTGAAATCTTCCGGTTGATGCAGACTGCCAGGAGAACCACTGAGGTCATGATCAACGCACGTTGCACCGGTAATCCAAACCCGGCTAGTACTGCATAACAAGCCGTTAGCATCATTGCTATCAGACCGACCCAACGGATGGGAATTGGCGCAAATCTGAGTAGGCGAAAAACCATAGTAGCGACCAACCCTACGTGTAGGCCTGAAATTATGAGTAGATGGTTGGTGCCCGTTCTGGTCAGACTGTTCCACGCCGCTTTGGAAATTTGCCCGGATTCCCCGATTGAAAGGGCAATCAAGAGTCCCTTCACCGGTGAATCTTTCAACAAATCCTGCATTACATCCCGTATTCGATATCGCAGGGCATGGTGCGGAACAGACATGTAGTCAGATTCAAGTAATTTGAATCCTCCGCTGTCTCTGACATATCCACTGGCGGCAATACCCTGGGCGAACAACCAGCCCTCATAGTCAAACAGACCCGGATTCAGCGAGGCGCGGGGTTTTGACAACCTCACGTTGAGTTGCAACCGGTCTCCCGGTCGAACCCGAACGGGCGCGTGATACCAGGAAATAGTCGTGAGCCCTGTCCAGCATGAATCGCACTCGGCTATCGCCTCAACGTGAAACCTGAATCTTACAATCCCATCCTTTCGTGCAGGTAAATTTGAGACCAGTCCAACCACCTGCAGGTTCTTACCTTGCAAATGATCGGGGAAGGCTGCTCTCATTCTTGACTCTGCGTTAAACAGAACATACAAAAGTCCAAGGAAGAAGGCGCTGAGCGGCAAGGTCCGGCTGAGGGATAAACCGAAAACTGCGAGTGGTAATCCCATAAACAGTGGCGCAACTACCGGCAACAAAGGCAACCGTGTTACAAGTAGTATCGCCATAACGAACAGGCAAATAGCAATATTCATTCCTGCATTTCAGGCAACAACGTAAAAGTGAACCAGTCGTTATCTCGCAAACCAGGTTGGGATATTGGCTATGAGTATTCTTGTTCTGAGCAAGTGGGCATAATAGGCGCTACAAATAGAGACCCTTTAGATGCCGTTACGAAAATACCTTCCAACACGAGAACAACTTAGAGAAACAAAATCCTTACAGTTCCTTGGGGAAATGATATTCGAACCCAACCTCTGGCACTTCAACCGTCATTCAGTCTCTAATGCGGTACTCATCGGACTGTTTTGCTGTTTCTTACCGATTCCTTTCCAGATGATTCCGTGTGTTCTGCTGTGCGTACTGGCTCGGTGCAACGTACCCCTGGCAATCGCATTGGTGTGGACCAGTAACCCCGTTACCATGCCACCGATGATGTATTTTGCGTACAAGGTTGGGACTGCTCTACTCGGCCAGAATACCCAGGTTGTATCCATTGACCTGAGCCTGGAATGGCTGACCGCACAATTAGCCGTCGTCTGGCAACCACTGCTGCTCGGTTCACTGGTTTGCGGCATCACTGCCGGTATTGTGGGTTTCGTCGCCGTGCGTATGTATTGGCGCTGGAGAGTCAGCAGACACTGGAAGAAGAGCAGAGCTAGAATCAATTTTGGCGACTAGTCAACCGCGCACCGCTATTCATACCGCAATATCTCCGCCGGTCGCAGGGACGCTGCCTGCCATGCGGGATAGAGTGTTGCCAGAATACTGATGAGGAAAGCAACAACAATAATGATCAGCACATCGCTATACCGCACATCTGTTGGCACCGAATCAAAGTAGGTTCCAGCCAACATTTTGCTGCCGGACAGTTCCTCGAAAAAGCCAACAACTTCAGTAATATTGTGTGCTAATGCCAGCCCGGCTAAAGTCCCGGCCAAAATTCCTACCGCGCCTATCACGGTCCCCTGAATCATAAATATAAGCATCACTCCTGCCGGAGAAAGACCGAAGGTACGTAGAACCGCGATATCTTTCTGTTTGTCTTTTACCATCATGCTAAGACTGGAAATAATATTGAAAGCCGCGATGGCTACAATAAGCGACAACAGGACAAACATCATGATCTTCTCCATCCTGACGGTCTCAAAAAAGTCACCGTATTGCTGTGTCCAGTTCCTGGTTTTGTTGCCCCCGTGTGCAAGCGCTCTACTTATCGCCGGAGCATCAAAAACATTACCTAGCCTAAGACGGGTGTCTAACAATGGCGCAGCCACGATCCGTTGCAGTTCGGAATAATTTAGCAACGCCAATCTGTAATCCAGTTCCGAGTCGAGTTCGAATGTCCCGACCAACCGTAGTCGTGCAATTTTCGGCGTAAAGTGGTTACCATCGCCAGATGGTTCCGGGATGACCAGCGTCAACATGTCCCCGACCATCGCGCCAAGGCGATAAGCCAACGGCCTGCCAATGACCACGCCATGCGGCGCATCGCCCAGATCTTGCATTGAACCTTGAATCATATGATCAGGAACAATAGACATCTCATGCTCCCGTGATGAATCTATTCCGTGCAGGGCAACTATCTGGCTGCTATTTCCATCGAGAAGCAGACCACTGCGAGCAATAAACGGTGCACTGGCAACTATCCGTTGATCATCATTGACGGCAGGGTCTATGTGTCCACTGACGACTACATGTGGGACCACCCCAAGAATTCTGCGCTTCAGCTCCGAATCAAAACCATTCATTACCGACACAACGACGATTAGCGCCATAACGCCAAGCATCATTCCAAACAGAGATACCAGGGATATAAAGGATAAAAATCGGTTATCCGCGGGTGATCCTGAGGAAATACCAAACCCGGAATACCTGAAGCCAACAAATGCTGAAAGATTCACTGCGCCTGCGCCTCTATTAAACCGTTGTGCAACACCAGGATTCGATCCATCCTGTTGGCGAGGTCATGGTTGTGAGTAACGATCACAAACGACATGTCAAGCTCGTGACTCAAATCCAGCAAAAGCTGGTTGACCTCCTCGGCAGTTTTTTCATCGAGATTTCCAGTCGGCTCATCCGCCAGGACACACTGGGGCCGGGTAACCAGTGCCCTTGCAATTGCCACTCGTTGGCGTTCTCCACCAGAAAGCTGTCCCGGCCTGTGTTCAAGACGGTTTTTGAGGCCAACCTTGCCAAGTACTTCGCTTGCGGTAGCATTGGCCGTTTTTTTATTTACATTACCAATCATCAGCGGCATGGCAACGTTTTCAATCGCTGTAAACTCGGACATCAGGTAGTGGAACTGGTACACGAATCCCAGCGTTTTGT
Source organism: Gammaproteobacteria bacterium (assembly GCA_027292925.1). GTDB lineage: Bacteria > Pseudomonadota > Gammaproteobacteria > Pseudomonadales > Azotimanducaceae. The sequence continues at coordinate 13,136 of JAPUGI010000207.1, read as the reverse complement.
TGCGCACCTGGCACAATGACTTTTCATCCAGGTTCGCGATATCCTCGCCGCCGATAAACACCTGGCCCGAATCAGCATTGTCAAGTCCAGCCAGCAGATGCAGCAATGTGCTTTTACCGCTGCCGGATAAGCCTACGATCGCCACGCGCTCTCCACGGTAGATCTCAAGGTCAATACCATCGAGCACCCGGATAGTCTTGTCGCCCTGGTCGTAAGACTTTTTAAGCCCTGTCGCCTGCAGCACGATGTCATCCTTCATATTGCAAAGTCTCGACCGGATTTGCTGCTGCAGCCCTCGACGCCGGATAAATAGTCGCAACCACGCAAATAACGAATGACACCGTCGCCACTACCACAATATCGCTTGCCAGGACTCGAGTAGGCAGATACTGAATGAAGTACTCATCCATGATGCCTAAACCAAAACTCTCGTCCAGGAATCCGTAAATGTCACCGAGCCAGTTAGCGAGTATTGTTCCCAGGACAATGCCGATGGTGATACCCGCGATACCCACGAAACATCCATGCATAATAAATATGGCCCTGATTGATCCAGGCGATGCCCCTATTGTCCTTAAAATAGCAATATCCGGGTATTTGTCCTGCACCGTCATCATGAGATTGGATACGACATTGAATGCAGCAACCGCAACCAGCATCAGTAATAAAAGAAACATCGTCGTTTTTTGCATCTGAATGGCATCGTACAGGTTGCCATGGCGTCTCATCCAACTGGACGCATACAACTCCCTGTCTCCAGTTGTTAGGACTAGTTCGTGTAGTATTTCCGGTGCAGCAAACAAATCATCCACACGTACTCGTACACCATCTATTTCCTTTTGCCGCTGTATCTTCATGGCGTCCTTGATATGCATGTAGAGTTGTGACTTATCCAGGTCAGAGCCGACCTTGAACAGTCCGGATACACTGAACCGCTTCACCGTGGGCATTGGTCCGGCAATCCCAATATTCAGGTCGGGCAGCACAAGAGTGACCTTGTCCCCAACATCAACATTAAGGCGCGCCGCCAGTGGTTGTCCGAGAACAACATTGAAACTACCCTTTGTTAGTCCGTCCAGGGTCCCCGCTACAAAATGATTCTGCACAATCGAAACGCCTGACTCGAGAGCCGGATCTATTCCAGTGAAAGACACACCCACCAGTTCACCATTAGCTAAGGCCAAACCACTTCCTTCCACCAGAGGTGCTACAGCCTCGATGTTTGCGTGCGCTTCCCAGCGCTGCATCAGCAGCTGCCAGTCTGTCCCGGGGACGTGGCTGTAGACCACGCCGTGAGGAACGACCCCCAATACACGCTCGCGCAGTTCTTGCTCAAACCCATTCATCACCGAAAGCACAATAACCAGCACGGCTACGCCAAGGACCAGGCCGAAGATCGAAATCAGTGACATAAAGGAAACCAGATGATCTGAGGTGCTAGACACTGAATAGCGTATGGCAACCTGCAACCGCCAATCTTTAAACATCATCAAACAAACTCGTCAATGCGATAAGTTACAATAACAACCTTTATCTTTGGGAACTATAGACATGATCGTGATACTACACCCGAATACGGACAAACAATCCAAAGAATATAAGGATGTAATGTCCATTCTGGAAAAGCTACCTAACATCAGTCTGCAGCACCACGTGGTCCAGGGCGAAGAACAGAAGCTCAGCGAAATATACCTGCTTGGGGATACCCACAAAATCGACCAGGCAGAAATCGAAAGCCTGGACTGTGTTGAACGTGTGGTTCGTATTTCTGAAGAGTATCGTATCCTGGGCCGACATCATGATGAAAAACGTACCAGTGGTTTTACCTACAATGATGTTCATTTTTCCCAACACAGTTTCCACGTTCTGGCAGGGCTATGTGCCGTCGATACACCCGAGCACGTCGAGATGATGATGCAGGCTTTGCAGAAACACGGGCAGGTCTGCACACGCATGGGTGCATACAAACCGCGAACTAATCCATACTCGTTCCAGGGTCATGGTGAGCAATGCCTGCCTTATGTGTTCGAGCTGGCAGGAAAATATGGTATCAAAGTGATATCCATGGAAGTTACCCACGAGAGTCATATTGATGAGATCAGTAAAGCTTTGCAGGAAACCGGTAATCCAACGGGTGTGATGCTTCAAATTGGAACTCGCAATACACAGAACTTCGAACTACTCAAAGTCGTTGGCAGGCAAACGCAATACCCCGTACTGTTTAAGCGGGGCTACGGTGTCAGTTTAAATGAATCACTTAACGCTGCTGAATATCTCGCCAGTGAAGGAAATTCCAACGTGGTTTTTTGTCTGCGGGGAATGAAGAGCGAAGGTGGCGCACCGCATCGGAATATGGTGGATTTCGGCCAGGTTCCGGTAATCAAACGATTGACCAGGATGCCTGTTTGCGTCGACCCGTCGCATTCTGTTGGTTCAAGGGAAAAGTCCCCGGATGGAATTCTCGATGTCGCCCATGCGGCAGCGCAGGGGTTGGTGGCTGGCGCTAACCTGGTACTGGTGGACTTTCACCCAGAACCCGCGACCGCCCTGGTGGACGGGCCGCAGGCGCTGTTAATGGATGAACTCTCCAGGTTTCTCGATGATATGGCGAAGTGCCATGAGTTCTACCAGTCCAGAAAATCACTCTGGGCGTAATTCTTTGCACTTAGCGGAGTCACCACCGCAGATTTCGCATTCGCCGTCAGCGCCAATATTATTCAGGCCACCACAGGTACCGGAAATGGGTGCCCTGCCCCGCATGACGCCGATGGCCATCATTGCGGTGATCGCAACCAGGAATAGAAAAGTGAGCGCGAATTCTATCAATGTCAGTTCCGCTGATTGTCCAGGTTCTCGTTAAGATAAACATCAAGTGCCAAGGAGGTTCGTTCCTTAAAGCCATCCTCGGTCTTGATTATAACCAATACGGCAAGATTCTGCGCTTGCGCCAGATTTAATCCCTCTTCAACGCCAAGAACGTTTATAGCAGTGGCGTAGCCGTCAGCGATGGCAGCGGATGGGTCCAGCACCGTGACGGACGCGACATTGTGGGTGATTGGCCGCCCAGTTCGCGGATCAATGGTGTGTGAATATCGCTCTCCGTCGACTTCGAAATAGTTTCGATAGTCTCCGGAAGTGGCCATACTTATATTGCGTAATTCAAGGGTTCGAAACACTGACCGGTTCAGGTTGTCAGGCACCTCGACGGCGATGGTCCAGGGATTACCTTGATCGTTTCGACCACTGGCCTTAAGTTCCCCCCCTATTTCAATGAGGTAATTGGTGACGTCCTCCTTTTGCAGGATAAGTGCCAGTTGATCAACGGCATATCCCTTGGCGATCGCCGAAAGATCCACATAAATGTTGCGCTTCTTAAGTAACCGGCCATCCTGGATCTGTAGCAATGCAAATCCTGTTCGCTGCTTTGCAGCTTCAATCTCCTCATCCCCCGGCACAGTATCCCGTGACGGTTCCGGGCCAAATCCCCAGAGATTAACCAGGGGACCGACGGTAACGTCAAATGCGCCTCCACTGTGGTCAAAGATTTCGCTACTCAGCATCAACACTTCCAGTATGGCCGCAGAAACCGTAAAAGGACTTGAAACCGGGAAGCGATTGAATTTCGACAATTCGGAATTCTCATCAAAGGTTGACATTAACCCGTTGATTCTCTGTAACTCCACTTCTATTTGTGAACGGAGTTTCCCTCTATCCAGATCCTCACCCACTATTTTGACCGTATAGCTAGTGCCCATGGTCGGACCCGATATCACGAACAGACTTTCCCGCTCACATGCAAACAGGATTGGTAACAGCAGGAGGAAAAAATACGGCCTGTTGTTAATCACACAATTTACCGACGATTAGTTATTCGCAAAGAAACACGGGAATGTTTCTTGTCGTTCGATCCTGATATTCCTGATAAGGCGGGTAGTACTTCACGCAGGTCGGCCACAAGGCTTCCTTCTCTGCATCATCTACTCTCCGTGCGGTAAGCGCACGTGTTACACCACCTTGTGTGATGTTGATTTCTGGGTTGGCCATCAAGTTGTGATACCACACCGGATGCTTTGGGGCGCCTCCCAGGGACGCTACAAGAATGATGCTGTTTTCATAGGGCACATACATCAGTGGAATCGTTCGCTTTGTACCTGACCTGGCTCCCTTCATCTCAACCAGGCAAATTGGCATGCCCGAGAATTCATTCATGAGACGACCACCACTCATTTGGTAGACAATAACATTGATTTGTGAGAACAGTTTTAAGATCCATTTTGGCGGAGCAGCTGCAGTTTCTTGGGCCATCTTTGAATCCTACTCAGGAAGTTCTGGTTATCATAACAACAGGATGCGTTATTATCCGCCCCCATTCTTCAGGATTGAGAACTTGAAACCAAAAATATTTGTCGACTCTATCGAATCGTTGGAAAATGTATACCACGAACTGATCCCGATCAGTCGGCACATGGGTATTAAGGTGTGCAACTATACAGGCAGTGAGCTTACGCTTGTTGCTCCGCTTGCCAACAATATAAACCACCAGCTCTCGGCTTTCGGTGGAAGTCTTTTTTCAATTGCAGCACTTGCTGGTTGGGGCATGATGCAGTTAAAGCTGTGTGAGGAAAACCTCGATGCTAATACGGTCGTCGCTAGTGGCGATGTCAGCTTTTCGTTGCCCGTATCCGAGGAACTTTATTGCATCTGTTCGCTGCCTGATGATTGGCAGTTTTTCCTGCAAAAATTACATGACCGGGGTAAAGGCTCTGTAGGCATGATTTCTACCATTACAGCAAGCGAAAAAACGGCGATGCAATTCAAGGGTCGTTATGTTGTGAGCCTCCTAAATCTGTGATTGAATCGGCAGCAACCTTTCCTACAGGTAAAAGTCCGGTGGTAAAACTATGAGTGGTTGGATTAAATCAGGGTTTCTTACCCTGATCCCGGTCTTTCTGTCTTCCTGCTCCCTCATTGGAGGTCTGGGCCAGGATAAATGTGCAGATGGGGCTTGCGAGACGCCACAAATTCTCGACAATCGACCGTTAAAAGAGAACTGGTATTGCTATGGTGTACCTGAAGACCGAAGCTGGGATTGCGTATCACAACCGCATCCTGAAAAGGTTGCCACTGTAATCCCCAGTACGCGGAAGTCGCAAACCCCGCTTATCAGTGAACCAGTAGTCCATGAGCCGGAAGAAATAGCCCCGGAACTAGTAGTGGCACCAGAGATTGACCTGTCTGAAGTCATGGATGCGGCACCACCCATGGATAGTGAAGGTGGCGCCACCTCAATCATTCGTCAACCGGGTGATTTTTTCACTGTTCAGCTAATCGCCATGCAGGAGGAGAATCAACTTCTCGAGTATGCAAGGCGGAACGGGCTCAAATATCCGTTGTATGCCCGCATTGAGAGTCAGGACATCGACTGGTATGTGCTGCTGCTCGGTATTTATCCCGATCGGTTACGTGCGGAAAATGCACGGAATGAATACGAAGGCACGCGCACGCTCAAGGTACGTCCGTGGATCCGAAAACTGGCGCCCCTGCAAGATGCCATCAGGTTAGCACGACAAGAGTAATCGAGCTGCCATCATGAGTAACCTTTTCGCGCAAATCCCGTCCGTTGACCGGATTATCAGCAGTCAAGATTGCCAACCCCTGATAGCAAAATATGGCCGCTCTCTCGTGACCTCCAGCACCAGGGAAATTCTCGAATCTATCCGGGGTGACCTAGGTAAACCAGGCAAGAGAATCCCTTCTGTTGCCGAGATAGTGCAATTGCTGCAGAGTCAAATACGCGAAGTCACAAATTCTTCACTGAAACCTGTCATCAACCTGACAGGCACTGTCCTGCATACCAATCTCGGCCGTGCTGCCCTACCGGAAGTGGCCATCTCCAGCATGGTCACTATCGCACGAGGGCCAAGCAACCTTGAATATGATCTTGAGTCCGGAAAGCGAGGCGACAGGGATAATCATATTGAAAAAGTCATCATGGAGATCACAGGTGCCGAGGCGGCGACAGTAGTTAACAACAATGCAGCAGCGGTGCTCCTTACCCTCAACACGCTTGCTTCTGGCAAGGAGGTCCCGGTATCCAGGGGCGAACTGGTTGAGATCGGTGGGTCATTTCGCATTCCGGAAATCATGCTACGTTCCGGATGCAAACTGGTGGAGGTGGGCGCCACTAACAGAACTCATCTCAAGGATTACCAGCAGGCGATCAACGTAAACACCGCCCTGGTTATGAAAGTCCACACCAGTAACTATGAAATCAAGGGCTTCACCAACTCAGTAACCGATCAGGAATTGGCTGGTCTGGCAGCCAATGCCAATATCCCGTTTATTACCGACCTCGGTAGTGGCACGCTGGTGGACCTGTCATTATTTGGTCTTCCCCATGAGCCCACCGCCCAGGAAGCCAGAAGTGCCGGGGCCGATGTTGTGACCTTCAGTGGCGACAAGCTGTTGGGCGGTCCACAGGCCGGCATCATCATTGGTAAAAAAACGCTGATAAGTGCCATAAAAGCGAACCCACTCAAGCGTGCACTAAGGATCGATAAAATAACAATGGCAGCATTGGCCGAGGTGCTGAATCTGTATCGGGATCCCGACACGCTCAGTGAACGCATACCCACACTCAGGTACCTGACGAGGTCTATCCAGGAAATCGAGCAATTAGCACAAGATGTCCTGCCATCCCTGGTATCGATACTCGCGGGCAATGCACAAGTTGAAATAGTTGATACCTACAGCCAGATTGGCAGCGGCTCCCTGCCGTTGGATTTACTTCCCAGCAAGGAGTTAAGCATTGTGCCGAGCAAACCATCTGACGCGCGGCTGCAGCAAATCACAAAAGCATTCCGGCAGCTACCCACGCCTGTAATCGGCCGGATCCATGATGGGAAGTTATTATTCGACCTGCGGACGCTTGATAAACCCGCCGACCTGACGGAACAGCTGGATCATCTGGACTGTCAGTGATCATTGCCACCGCTGGTCATGTCGATCATGGAAAAACCTTGCTGGTCCACTCCCTGACCGGAATCGAAACCGACCGCCTCGAAGAAGAAAAAGACAGGGGGCTAACCATTGACCTGGGGTTCGCTTATATCGATGATGAATTGGGCGGACGCCTGGGCTTTATCGATGTCCCAGGGCATATCAAATTTATCAGCAATATGTTGGCAGGTGTTGGTGCAATTGATTACGCCCTGTTGGTTATTGCCGCTGACGACGGTCCCATGCCGCAGACTCTCGAACATCTCGCCATACTGGACCAACTGGGTATTACCAGGGGAGCAGTTGCACTGACCAAGATTGACCGGGTTGACCCAACCCGGGTAGCGGCAGTACAGACGCAGATCACAGATATTCTCAGCCAGACCAGTCTGGCCAATGCCACCATCTTCCCCCTGTCCAGCATTACCGGTGAGGGAATCGATGACCTGAAGACAACGCTGTGCCTTAGTGCATCGGAAATTGATTCAAAGGCGGTAAACGGCCACTTTCGTCTAGCAATAGACAGGTGTTTTACCGTAAAGGGTTCGGGTCTGGTGGTAACCGGTTCCGTTTTCTCAGGGGAAGTCAGGATCGGTGATGAAATTTACCTGGTGCCCCAGGCAGAAGCGGTCCGCGTGCGTGGTATCCACGCCCAGAATCAACCAGCAACCCGAGCCCGGATTGGCGATCGTTGCGCAATTAATCTCGCCGGGCACAATCTTGATCGTGAGAGCATCAGCCGTGGAAACTGGTTAACCAGCAATCCGCATCATGAACCATCCACACGCTTTGACCTGCAGTTAAAGGTACTTGCCAGCGAAAACAAACCTCTACGCCACTGGACTCCCGTGCATGTACACACCGCGGCAAACCATGTGACAGGCAGAATCGCGACTCTGCAGGCACCGACCATAGCGCCTAATAAGACAGGCCTGGTACAAGTCGTGCTGCATGAAGCAATTAACCTGTGTATAGGGGACAGGGTCATACTGAGAGACCAGGGCGCGCGCCGAACCATTGCCGGGGGTGTCATTGTTTCGCCCTACTCTCCTAAGCGTGGACGCGGCAAGCCCACAAGAATCGAGTACCTGCAAAAAAGCATCAATCTGGGCGGGCAGCGTGCCCTGGAAGTAATGCTGGATTACGCCGCTTTGGGACTAGGTATTAAAGAATGTGTCAATGCATTGAACATGAAGCAATCAGAAGTGCGAGCCTGTGTCGGTAAGCTAGCGGTGGAATTTCTGGGCGAGACAATCATTACCACACAACATTTAGAAGAACTGCAGGAAAAACTTCTGGCACGGTTCGATGAGTGGCACAAAGACAATCCGCAAGCCAAAGGGCTGTCGCTCAACCAGGCGGCAAAATTTCTGCCAAGCCGCTGCAGTTTTATCGATGTCCTAATTGAACGATTAGTGTCCGAAGAAAAGTTGGTCAAGGCCGGTAACACTTTGCAACGGCCTGGTTTCAGTTCGCAGCTGTCCGAGAAGGTACTGGCACTATGGAAGAAAGTGGAACCCGTTTTATCAAACAATCAAACAAAGCCGCCAGTGATGCACGACCTGGCAAAAAAATTGTCTATCCCGCCCAGAGACCTGGAAAAATCGCTAAATGAGTGTGTGCAATCCGGGTTATTGGTTCGTCCCGTAAAAAATCGTTACTTCGTTCCAGCAGCCATGCAAGAATTACGCATGTTATTATTTGACGCCGCCGCTGGGGCAGATTTTACCGTTAAGCAATACCGGGATGTCTCTGGCATCGGACGAAATTTATGTATCGAGATCCTGGAATATTTTGATCGCCAGCGCATCACCCAGAGACTTGGGGATAGACGAAAAATCCTGATCGATCCTCCTCACCAATCCCCCTCATCAAAAAAGAGACCAGTCCATGGCAGTAACTAGCTTCAACAATAAAGTCGCGGCAATCACCGGGGCTGGATCTGGAATGGGACGAGCCCTCGCCGAAGCACTCGCCGGTCGAAATTGTCATGTCGCGATTTCAGATATTGATGGGGTAGCGCTCATGGAAACGTACCAGCGAGTTAAGTCCAACACCAGTGTCACTGTTAGCAGCCATGAACTTGATGTGTCCGACAGACAGCAGGTCGAGCAGTTTGCAGCAGATGTTGTCGTTAAGCACGGCAAGGTCAATATGATCTTCAACAATGCAGGCGTGTCCGTCACGGATACAGCAGAACACATGCCCTATGAAGATTTCGAGTGGATGATGAATATCAACTTCTGGGGTGTCGTCTATGGCAGCAAATCAATCCTGCCATACTTCCATGACGTGGATGAAGCACACATTATCAATACTTCCAGTATATTTGGTGTCATCGCCGTACCGAGCCAGTCAGCATACAATGCATCTAAATTTGCAGTCCGTGGGTATACCTATGCCATGCGCCAGGAACTACTTGATACAAATATTGGTGTGAGCTGTGTGCAGCCGGGTGGCGTCAAAACCAATATCGTCAAGTCTTCCAGATACGTGGTGACAGATAACACAGTCCCCACCAAAGAGGAGTTCATTTCGCAATTTGAGGAATTCGCCAACCTGACATCCGAACAGGCAGTGGAACAGATTCTCCGCGGCGTACTCGCCAACAAGGCACAGATTCTGGTGGGGCGGGACGCAAAAACAGCCGCCCTGGTGGAGAGAATTGCACCTACCGGCTATCAGAAAATACTCTCCCGCATCCTGCCCGGTGTAACCGATGACAAACCCGCCTGAATCCAGCAAACTGTTACGCCTATGGAAACCAGACAATACTTGTTAGTCATAGTCGCGGCATGCACGCTGGCGAGTGGAGGTCCCGTTACGGCCGCTGTGTTCCAGGAACTTAACCGGGACAATTTCAGTGCATCCATCTGCAACATCGCGTCCATGGGCGTGAGTTTCAATATTGATGAAGCTTATGGTGAACCACTGGTAGCTTCGAAAATGCGATGGACAGCAGGGCCCAATACCAACGTTGACTGCCTGTCGAAGGTTACGCATGTCTGGATTCGCGTGCGGACTGAAACAGATTCTCTGCGCTATTTCAGACTCAGGCCCAAAGTATTGCCCGCTGGTCAGAACTTCGGAGCAACTGCTACCGAGTCGCCAAGCTGGTCAAACCTGTTCTGCAACAATCCTACAGATTCAGCCGCATGTGAACCTGAATCAATATCGAGGCAATTGTTCTCCTCCAGCCTGAGATTTGAAGGGTTCGAAGTCGTCACCAAGGGCAGCGTCTCCTCCCCAAGACGTCCAAAAACCAGGCCGGGGACCGAAGACGGGGGTTTTTCACTGGATTCAATGCTCTCTGCTGCGATCGACAATGCCATTGATCCGGATACCTCTTCACAGGCCGCGGAAGAGGAGCTTGAAATCAAGAAGTCTCAACTAACCCCGGAGCAGGTTGCCGCCCAAATCGCCGCGCGCAAGGAAGACCAGGCAAAAAAGGCAACGAGTAATGTGTTGGCGCTGATTTCTTCCCCTCTTGCCCAATACACCTCTCCAGCCCATGACTGCGAGAGTGCCCGCACAATTGCCAACTGGGTACAGGCACCAGGAATGTGCCAATTCAATTTCGGCAGCGAATCGAGTCATGACTACCTTTGTGCCGACAACGGTAAGGCCCGGTCAATCAGAGCCACCCGTCGGGCCCGGATCAATCTCGCGGAAGATATTGCTGAAATTGCGGAAATAAGGCATTCGTCTGACGGCTGGGCAAGCCTGGTGCTGGTGCTAAATACTGACCTTCAATCTACTACCGATGGTGACTATAAAACGAATCGCTGGCAGATAACCGCAGATGAATCCAGACTGGGCGACCTGGAGCAACTCGCCGTCAACCTGATGACACTTGTCGACTTTTGTGAACCCGGCTGAAACGGCGACAATTCCTACCGATTAGCCTAGAATCGGGGTACATCCAGCACTCTTTTATAGGCAATACGCGGTGAAGCTTCGACACCTGCTACTGATCCTTACCTGCTCATCCCTGTTGATCCTCCCACTGCCAGATAACGCAGAATCCACGTCGATCTCCGATAACCTGCCGCTTGATGTCCAGGTCGACTTACTGATGACGGAATTGTCCCGATTGCTCAAGATTGATGACAATGAAGGCATTATCAGGCTTATTCCCCAGATCCGAGGCCTGGATATCGAGATTCCTGACTCCCTCTACTTCCTGGAGGCACGTGCGCTCTATCGAATCGGCGAGGCATTGACAGCCAGAGACCGATTGGTGGTCTATCTGGCGAATACGGGCAGGAACGGCCGCTACTACGAGCAGGCAACCGAACTGCTTTTGGCTGTGAGGGAAGAAGCGGACATCCAGGAACGCAAGCTCGCAGAATTGGAAAGACTTCGCCGTGTGGAACTTGCAAAATCAGTACAAAAGGCGCGAACCCTCAGGATCCGGGAAGCGCAACGAAGCCTGCAGCAGCTTGGATTCCGCGAAGCAATTGAAAACGGCGAATTCAACAACCCCACACGAGAAGCGCTAGCTGTCTACCAGATTCGCCATGACCTGAAGGTTAATGGCGATATTACCGATGAAACACTTGAAAAACTCAAAGCTGCGGTGCCGGAATCCCATAACTGTGACGGTCTGGCGCGATATTCGCGTAAGCCCCAGGAATGGGGAATCCCGGTGAACCAGATTCCAGCCCAGGTCGCTGTACCCGCCTGTAATGAGGCTTTGCGCCTTTATCCGGAAGTCATTCGTTTCCAGATCCAGTACGCGCGTTCCTTGTTAGCTGCAGGCCGGGCGAATGACGCTTTAACCGCTATCGAAAAACCCGCCCGGCTCGGCTATCCAGCGGCGGAATACCTGATTGCCAGCATGCATGAACAGGGCTTTTTGTCAGCCGATAGCAAGCCCGACCTGGTGAACGCACTGCGTTGGTACAGATTCGCACAAGCCAAAGACTATCCCCGGGCCCTGCTGAAAATGGGGCAACTGACCGAGTCAGGAAAGGCAGGGATTAAGCGTTCTAATGCGAACGCGACCAAACTGTATCATCAGGCAGCGACACTCGGTTACCCACCGGCACAGGTCATTATGGGTGACAAATATGTATCCGGGCGCGGCGGTGTCAGTCGTGATTATGCCCTCGCATTGCAATGGTATACCCGTGCGGCTGAACTAAATTATCCGGAGGCCGAATTCAAATTGGGTGGGATGTATGAACGTGGGCGTGGGGTCCAGCGCAATAAAACCTCCGCCATCGCCTGGTATCGCAGGGCGAGAAACCAGGGTTACCCAGAGGCGGCGGCGAAACTCAGACGCCTCGGTGGTTAAAACGCCTGCGGAACCAACTCCGCCAGGTTGTTGCGGGCAGCCTCACTGCCCTGGGCAGCTGCCTGCTCATACCAGAAAATGGCTTTATCCAGGTCTTTATCCACGCCTATTCCAAGCTGATATAGGCGACCCAGGTTATTCTGCGCTGCGACTCGACCCTGTTTAGCTGCCTTTTTATACCATCTCGCCGCCTCGGCAACATCCCTAACCAGGCCATTGCCATTTTCATACATATAGCCGAGTGTTTGCTGTGAATCCGCATCGCCGAGTGTCGCCGCCTGGCGGAACCAGCGCGCGGATTCTGCCAGGTCTTTTGCGGTTCCCTCACCTTGTTCGTACATAATCCCGAGAATAATCATCGCCTGTAATTCACCATTTTTGGCGGCTCGTCGGTACCAACTTATAGCTGCAGCCTTGTCCATCGCAACCTGTTCCCCGGTTTCGTACATATAGGCAAGCGACAGCTGCGCCTTGGAATTGCCGCTTTCCGCAGCCGCGATATACCGCTTGATGTACTCGCTTACCGGTTTTGGTTCAACCCGGGGTGGTTCCGTCAGCAAAGCCAACTGTACTGGTTCATCTACCGGTTGTGCGACGACAGTCTCCGCTGCATCCTGAGTCGGTTCTTCATCTTCAGGAGGTGCTACGACTGTTTCCATCGTGTCCCTCGCTGTGTCCTGGGTGGGTTCATCTTCAGGTTGTGCTAAGACTGTTTCCATCGTGTCCTGCATTGGTTCGCTAGCAGAAGGTACAAGGTCAATCTTCCCTGTGTCCTGGGTGGGTACATCTTCAGGTTGTGCTAAGACTGTTTCCATCGTGTCCTGCATTGGTTCGTTAG